>CAJOQW010000142.1 GCA_905236955.1 uncultured Bacteroidales bacterium | reverse complement strand
GAGAGCATATGCCTCCTGCTGCTGGGGGCCGCCGCCATCATCGCGGCCATGCGTTATACCATGGGCCGCAATCCTTACGGCTACAGGGGGCTGGGAGATATCTATGTTTACGTTTTCTTCGGCCTGGTCACCGTACTTGGGTCGTATTTCATCTGCGCCCACACACTCCATTCCTGGCTGCTCCTGCTGCCTGCGACGACTATCGGGCTGTTCAGCGTCGGAGTGCTGAATACCAACAATATACGAGACATCAAGACCGACGCTCCCAACAGGGTTACGGTGGCAATCAGGCTGGGTGTGCATAAGGCGCGCATCTACGAAACCATTCTCATAGTGCTGGGCTGGGCCTGCATGATCGCATATACCTTCCTGCGTACGCCGGACATCCGGCATTGGCTCTACGTCCTTACCCTGCCCCTTTTCGCAATGCATTTGCGAGGTGTCTGGACCCACGAGGAAGGTGCGCTGGACAAATACCTTCCCATGCTCGTAATGGCCTCGTTCCTCTTCTCCATCCTTGCCGGTATAGGCTTCACGGCATTTCTCTGGTAAAGGTAGGGAGGAAGCTACTTTTCCCCCACGTACAGCCGGCAGATGCCGAGGCTCAGGGCGCGATGCGTCACTTTCCGGAATCCTGCCCCGCGCATGGCGGCCATCCATCTTTCCTTGCCGGGAAAACTGAGCACCGACGCCGGAAGATAGCGGTAGGCGGCCTTGTTGCCCGACATCCTGCCTCCGACAAGCGGCATGATGCGGGTGAAGTAGAACTTGTAAACCGACCTGACGACTGCATTTTCGGGTATGCCGAGCTCGAGCATCACGAAACGCCCTCCCGGGCGCAGGACCCGCATCACTTCGCGCAGGGCCCTCTCACGGTCCTCGAAATTGCGCACCCCGAAAGCGACGGTCACGGTGTCGAAGGTGTCGTTCGCAAAGCGGAGTGAGCAGCAATCGCCTACTTCGGCACGTATCCCGTCGCGCGGAAGGCCGTCGGCATCAAGCGAAGCGGTTCCCAGTCCGGCTTCGGACACCTTCCTGGTCATGACATCCAGCATCCCGCTGGAAATATCCACCCCCGTCACCGACCACGGGGTTCCGTCCCGGCCGGTCTCGGATGCATTCCTCAGGCGGACCAGATGCTCTCCTGCGGCGATGCTGAAGTCGCCGGTCCCGCAGGCCTCGTCGAGCACGCGCGGCCCTTTCACGTATTTCAGCGCGCGGCGGCGCCATAGTTTGTCGATCCCCAGGGAAGTGATGTGGTTGAAGGCATCGTACTCCTGTGCGATGCTGTCGAACATTTCCTGGATTTTTCTTGCTTGGGGCATATTACGGCACCGGATCGTAACCGCTCCCGCCCCAGGGGTGGCAGCGGAGGATCCTTCTGAAAGCCAGCCATCCGCCCTTGAAAAGCCCGTATTTCTTGAGGGCTTCCACCGCATATTGCGAACATGTGGGCGTGTAGCGGCAGGATTTGGGCAGATATGGCGAAATGAACTTCTGGTAGAATCGTATCAGGAGCAGGAAAGGCGCGATGAGTATCTGCTTTAAAGTCAGTCTCATTTCGATATCCTTTCCAAGACCGTATGCACGTCGGCCATGATGGAGGGGAAGCCGGCGACCTCGGGGGAGTTGAACTGGAGGAAGATATCCCTGCCGGGGCAGCCTGCAGGTTTCTGCAGCCTGTAGGCCTCGCGCATGCGCCTCTTGAGCAGGTTGCGCTTGACCGCCCGCTTGAAGAGCCTTTTCGGTACGGATACCATTATGCGGCTGTGTTCCAGGGAATTGGGCTTGGAACAGTAGCGAAGGCACCCTTCCGTTCCCCACTTGCCCTCTGCAAGGAGGGCCGATATGTCCTTCTTGCCGTGCAATCTTTCTTCTTTCGGGAGGGAATGGGCGGCGGGAAGTACTGGCATCTATTTGAGGCTTTCGAGATAGAGTTCTATGGCCTTTGCGGCGGAGGGAGCCTCGGGGGACGGGGCCTTGACGGCTATCTCCAGCCCGGCTTCTTCCATGGTTTTTACGACGCTGCGGCCATAGGAAATGAACTTGACGGCTTCCTGCTTGAAGTCCGGGAAATTCCCGAACAGGGACTTGACGTCGGCGGGATTGTAGAGGACTACGATGTCGAAGGAGTGAAGGTCGAGGTCATGCATATCCTGGGTGACGCTTTTCACCATGACTGCCACGGAATAATCCAGCCCGGCGTCGTCGAAGAGCGAAGTGATGACATGCGCACTGTTGCCTTCGTTCTTGGTGATGAGGAATTTCTCTCCTTTGTGCTTGGGACCTATGAGGGCGACCACCGACTGCGGAGTGCCGTCGCCGAAGAATATCTTGCGCTTGCGGTAAACTATGTGCTTCTGGAGGTAGTTGGCGACCAGCTCCGTGGTGCAGAAGTACTTCATGGTTTCCGGAACCTTGAAACGGAGCTCTTCACAGAGGGCGAAATAAGCGTCTATCGCATGGCGTGACGAGAATACTATCGCGGTGTAATCGGGAAGATTTATGCGCTGTTCGCGGAATTCGCGTGAAGTAAGCGGTTCTATTTGGAAAAACGGCCTGAACTCGATGTCTGCTCCGTGTTTTTCCCGGAGAGGCTCGTAAGCGGTCATCTTCGCAGGTGCGTTCTGGGATATCAATATTCTCATGTTCTACTACTCCTTTGCTACAAAAACATCGCCGAAAGAACCAGTGCGGCGACGGGTATCAATTCGAGCCCGCAAAGATACAAAAATGTTTGCAAACCGGAGTGTTTCGAACGTAAAATCTGACCTTCCCGTATAAGTGCAATGGTCAAAGCGACAGCAAGTTCGGTCAAAAGTGCCCAGCGTACGGAAGAATCCGGCAGATGGAACATCCACATGATGGCGACCGTTGCGAGAAGCAGCGGAAGTGCGGCCAGGAAGTAATTGTACAGGGCCCTGTGGGCGGCAATCCTGTTCTCGGAGTCCATCTTCGTGCGGGTTATCGTGTCGATAAGCACATACACGAACTGGCGCAGCAGCAGGAATGCGGCCGCAACACCAACCTGGAAGGCCACCCGCCACCATGAGGGAATGGCCTTGAGGAAATCGGCATTGTAGAGGGAATACCTGTCGGAAAGGAGGCAAAGGATGAATACGCCGACGGCAGCGCAGCGGTTGCGGTTGCGCGCCTGGCTTACGCTGTGCTCTATTTCCACGTTACCCCTGCTCCTTACAAGGCAGCCCGAAAGGAGCGGCCAGAGGGAGAAGAAGTCGCGCAGCGCAAATATCGAGAGTACCACGGCGACCACGACGAGGATGCGGTTGACGGTGACCTCCGCCCAAAAACCGGAAGGGACCTGGGCAGGGGAACGGGGGAGGAGGAGATTGCCGAAATCCATCAGTTGCCGCGTTTTGCGTTGTATCCGAGGCTTTGGAGTATGGCGGTGACCTTGTCGCGGAGGTCTCCCTGGACGGTGATCTCACCATCCTTGGCCGTGCCGCCCACTCCGCATTTGACCTTGAGTGTCTTGCCCAGGGCCGCGAGGTCGGCGGCGGTGCCCACGAAACCTTTCACGAGCGTGACCTGCTTGCCGGCCCGCTGCCTGCGGTCGATCGTGACCACGAGGCGCTGCTTCGAAGGTTCGCGGGTAGGCTCTTCTTCGATAGCGGCGGTGGTGTATTTGAAGTCGGGGTCGGTGGAGTATACCACTCCGAGCCTTTTCTTCCAGTCGTTGTCGGACATGCGCAAGTAATTTTTTTACAAAGATACGGTTTTCTTTTCTTAACTTTGCAAGATATGACCGACAAGAAATTCAAACTCTGGAAGCTGATCGGCGGGGCGGTCGCCTTTATCGTGTCCGCTTTCACCTATCTTTCCACCATAGAACCTTCGGCATCCTTCTGGGACTGCGGCGAGTTCATAGCATCTTCTTACAAACTCGAGGTGGGGCATCCCCCCGGAAACCCCACTTTCCAGCTTTTCGCCCGCCTGTTCACCATGTTCGGGAAAGGGGAGGGAGCCGCTGTAGCGGTGAATGTGATGAGCGCCCTTTGCAGCGCCCTCACCATCCTTTTCCTGTATCTGGCTATCGTATGGTTCGCCAAGCGGCTGGTACGTCCGCGCGACGGAAAGGGCCAAACTCCGGGGCAGGCCCTGGCCATCATAGGCTCCGGCCTTGTGGGTGCCCTGGTATATTGCTTCTCCGACACCTTCTGGTTCAGTGCGGTCGAGGGCGAAGTATATGCCATGTCTTCGCTGTTCACGGCCGCCGTATTCTGGGCCATGACGAAATGGTATGACGTGGCCGACGAACCCCATGCCGACAGGTGGATTGTGCTCATTGCTTTCCTCATGGGATTGAGCATAGGCGTGCATCTTCTCAACCTTCTCTGCATCCCGGCGCTTGTGTTCATGTACTATTACCGCAAGAACGAGGACCGTCATTTCACTTTCTGGGAACTGGTGAAGATACTGGTGATAGGAGCAGCCATCCTGGGAGTCATCAATTTCGTGATGATACCCATCCTGCCGAAGCTGGCCGCATACGTCGACCTCTTCTTCGTAAACAGCCTGGGACTGCCCTACAACAGCGGTGCAGCGTTCTTCCTCGTCGCGGTACTGGTGCTTTGCTTCTGGGGCATTTTCGCCACCCTCAGGAAGAAAAAGCTCTTCTGGAACACGGCGCTGCTGTGCCTCACTTCCATAATCATCGGGTTCTCCATCTTCAGCATAGACATCATCCGTTCCTGCGCAAAGACCCCGACCAACGAGTATCAGCCGGACAATGCATTCACGCTGGTGCGTTATCTCTCCCGCGAGCAGTACGGCAGCACCCCGCTCCTTTACGGACAGTATTACGGTGCGGACTGGGAACTCAAGCAGACCAAATACTGGGCTCCCCTCGACGGAAGGTACAGGCATGTGGACGGCCCTATCAGCGCCAAGTACGACTCCGAATCCAAGATGTTGTTCCCCAGGATGTGGAGCGACGGCTCCGGGGACGAGCGCTTCGCGCAGTTCTACGAGGCGTACACCCATGGAAAGGGCCGCAAGGTTTCCGGGGCAAAGGCTCCCAAGCCCACGATGGGTGCGAATCTGGCGTATTTCTTCGACTACCAGCTCGGTTGGATGTACTGGCGCTATTTCATGTGGAACTTCGTCGGCCGCCAGAACGACGTCCACAGCCCCACTCCCGGCGACATCTTCTACGGCAACTGGGAGAGCGGCATTAAGTTCATCGACAATTGGCGCCTCGGCGACCAGTCCGACGCCCCGGCCCTCCTGAAGGAGAACGGAGGCAAGAACCACTACTTCTTCCTGCCCCTGCTGCTCGGCCTTCTGGGCCTGTGCTTCCAGTTCGGGCGCGACAAGAGGGGCTCGTGGCTCACCTTCCTGATGTTCTTCATGACGGGCATAGCAATCGTACTGTATCTGAACCAGCCGCCTTACCAGGTACGAGAGCGCGACTATGCATATGCGGGTTCGTTCTACTTCTTCAGCATCTGGTGCGGCCTTGCCGTGGCGGCGCTGTACCAGTGGACAAGCGAAGCCCTCAAGGGCAAGGGAGATGTCCCCGTTGCCGCGGCTGTGACTGTCGTATGCCTTCTGGCGCCGGCGATAATGGCCGCCCAGAACTGGGACGACCACGACCGCTCACACCGCAAGACTGCTGCCGAAATGGGCTACAATTACCTTAATTCCGTGGGCCCGCAGGGTGTGCTGGTGACACACGGCGACAACGACACCTTCCCTCTTTGGTACTCGCAGGAAGTGGAGGATGTCCGCACCGACGTACGCATAGCCAATACCTCCCTCCTCGGTACCGACTGGCACATCGACCAGATGAAGTGGGCCTGCAACGAGAGCAAGCCGCTGGCCCTCTCGGTAGGTCCCGAACAGTATTTGTACGGCACCAACGAATATATCTACATCATCGACAACCGCAGCGAGGTAATGCCCATAAAGGATGTCATGGCCGTTTTCCGCCATCCTTCGCTCAAGGTCGAGCTCGGCAGCGGACGCAAGGTGGACTATATCTGCTCGCGCAAGATATCCATCCCCGTCAACAAGACCAATGCCGTCAAGTGCGGGATAGTATCGGAGGAATATCTCCCGCTGGTGAAGGATACCATAGTCATCGAAATCCCCTCCGGCAAGGATTATCTCACCAAGCCCGAGCTCTTCCTGCTCGACTTCCTCAGCAACTACGACTGGTCCAGGCCGCTCAATCTGCTCAACTACGGCGGAGACCTGAACATAGGCATCAAGGATTATCTCGAGTTCACTGGGTTCTCCTACAAGTTCATCCCCATAAAGAACCGACCGTCCAGCACCGAACCCGGTTTTGTCCAGACCGACGAGCTGTATCGCCTGATGACACAGGTGTACAAGTGGGACGCCCTCCGGCAGGACGACTATTTCATCGACTACCAGAACTACTACACCTTCATGGGTGTCATGCCCATAAGGATGATGTTCGTAAGCTGTGCCAAGGCGTTCATGAATGCCGGCCAGGACGACAGGGCCCTGGAGATGCTCGACACGTGCTGCGAGATCATGCACCGCTATCCCCTCAGCGGAATCCCGCTCGGGTTCTCGAGCAGCGACTATATGGTGATAAAGATGATCGAGCAGTACTATAAACTGGGCCGGCCCGAAAAGGCACGCGCCCTCGGCGCCGAACTCGGCGAAAGCCTTATTGGAAACGCCAAGTTCTACATCAGTTTCTACGAGTACGCAAGGTCCGAGTTCGAGATGTGCGTGAACTACGTCTATTATCTCAATGATGCCCTCAAGGCCGGCGGTGACGAGGCTCTCGCGAAGGACATGATGACCAAGATGGAAAATATGGTCTCCGCAGCTACCGGAAAGGCTGTCGTGACGGATTAGGGCCGGAGTTCCAGCCTTACATAAATGCTCAGCGGGAGGGCTTTGCCGAATTTGTCATTCAAGGCGAGCTCTCCGCTTTGCATCTTGTAGGCTGTCGCGGCGGATCCCAGACCGAAGGCTTCGCGGACTATGGTTTCGCCCAGGGCGGCGCTGTAGCCGTTGCTGTAAAGGTTCAGCACCATCCATCCATGTTCCGGGTTGAGGATGAGGCAGACGGTCCTGAGCATCTCGAAAAGGAGTTCGTCGAGTTTCCATTTCTCCCCGTCAGGGCCGTGGCCGTAGGCGGGAGGATCCAGGATTATGCCGTCGTAGATATGGCCGCGCCTGGCCTCCCTGCGGGCGAACTTCATGGCGTCTTCCACCACCCATCGGATGTCCTGCATGCCGGAAGATTCCATGTTTTCCCGTGCCCAGCTGACCACCTGCCGCACAGAATCGAGATGGGTGACGTCGGCCCCAGCCGCCCTTGCGGCTAGCGATGCCCCGCCGGTATATGCGAACAGGTTCAGGACTTTGGCGTCTTCCGCCCTGGCGAAGATCCATTCCCAGTTCGGGGCCTGCTCGGGGAATATGCCCACGTGCTTGAAGGCGGTGAGCCCGAGCCTCATCCTTAACGTAAATCCGTCACCGGGATACTTGACGGCCCACTGGTCGGGCATCTGCCTGAGTTTCTCCCAGGTGCCGCTGTCTTCCTTGCCGGCCCTGCCGAAACCGGCGCCGGGCTTGAAGCGGACGGAGGCGAGGGCATTCCACTCGGCAATGCTCATGGATGGCGTCCAGAGCGCCTTTGGCTCCGGGCGTATGAGGGCATAGGCGCCGAAACGTTCCAGCTTCTGCCCGTCGCCGCTGTCCAGCAGTTCATAGTCTTTCCATTCTCCCTTCGGATACTCTACCATGATTGAAGTGTTTATGGATTACAAAGATATGCAGATTTTTGCTAAATTTGCGGGATTGACAATCCAAAACATCTTACAATATGCAACAACACATTGATTCCTACGATTTTACAGGGAAGAAAGCTATCGTCCGCGTTGACTTCAACGTCCCGCTCGACGAGAACTTCAACATCACCGATGACACCCGTATCCGCCGTGCCATGCCCACTCTCAAGAAGGTTCTTGCAGGTGGCGGTTCAGTCATCATCATGAGCCATCTCGGCAGGCCAAAGAAGGTCGATCCCAAGTTCTCCCTGTGCCATATCGTAGATCACGTTTCCGAATGTCTCGGAGTACCCGTGCAGTTCGCATCCGACTGCCAGAAGGCCGACGCACAGGCTGCCGCGCTCAAGCCCGGCGAAGCCCTGCTCCTTGAGAACCTCCGTTTCTATGCTGAGGAGGAAGGCAAACCCCGCGGTCTCGCGGAGGACGCAACCGACGAGGAGAAGGCCGCCGCGAAGAAGGCGGTGAAGGAAAGCCAGAAGGCTTTCACCGCGAAGCTCGCCGGCTATGCCGACTGCTACATCAACGACGCCTTCGGCACCGCACACCGCGCACATGCTTCCACCGCCCTCATAGCGGGGTACTTCCCCGATGACAAGATGTTCGGCTACCTCATGGAAGGAGAAATCAATGCCATCGACAACGTGCTCAAGAACGCCAAGCATCCTTTCACCGCCATCATCGGCGGCAGCAAGGTTTCCAGCAAGCTTGCGGTGCTCGAGAATCTCCTCCCCAAGGTGGACAATCTCATAATCGGCGGCGGCATGGGTTACACCTTCATCAAGGCCCAGGGTGGCAAGATCGGCAATTCCCTCCACGAGGACGACCTCATCCCTCAGGCGCTTGAAATCCTGGCCAAGGCAAAGGAACTCGGAAAGAACGTATATCTGTCCGTCGAGACCAGGGTCACCGAGAAGTTCGACAACGACGCCCCGTCACAGCTCGTTCCCTCCCATGAGATTCCCGAAGGCTGGGAAGGCATGGATTGCGGTCCCAGGTCCTCCGAAATCTGGCGCGATGTCATCATCGGGTCCAAGACCATCCTCTGGAACGGTCCCGTCGGAGTGTTCGAGTTGCCCAACTTCGCCAAGGGCACGCTTCAGATAGCCAAAGACCTGGCAGATGCCACGGCGGCCGGTGCATACACCCTCGTAGGCGGCGGCGACAGCGTGGCGGCCGTCACCCAGATGGGCTATGCCGACAAGGTAAGCTACGTCAGTACCGGCGGCGGCGCGATGCTCGAGGCCATCGAAGGCAAGGATCTTCCCGGCATCGCCGCGATCCGAGACTAAACCCCTGCATTTTTATCACAGGCCCCTGTCATCTGCCGGTGACGGGGGTTCTTTTTTTTCTCTCCCTTGCCGCCAGCCCGGACAGGGGGTCCAAAGGGATTGTTTTATTGGAATATCTTTTCGAAATTTGTAAACTATGATAGATTTATTGTTCGTCCATTGGCATACCGACCCGGTGCTCTTCCATATAGGATCGCTCGGAGTACGCTGGTATTCCCTGCTTTTCATATCCGGGTTCATACTCGGCTGGTATATATTCAAGTGGTTCTTCAAGCGCGAGGGCGTCTCGCTTGGCCTTCTCGACCCATTGCTTTACACCCTTCTGATATGCACCATAGTGGGCGCCAGGCTCGGGCACTGCATTTTCTACCAGCCGGACTATTACTTCGGGTCGTGGAAGGGTTTCTGGGAGATATTCATGCCATGGAAAGGAGGCTTGGCCTCGCACGGCGGGGCAATTGCCCTGTTGCTCGGAATGTGGTGGTTCTCACGTCATTACGGTAAGCGGAACGGCTTCGATTTCCTGTGGATAATGGACCGCCTCTGCATCACCGTGGCTTTCGCGGGGTGCTTCATCAGGCTGGGCAACCTCTTCAATTCCGAAATCTACGGCGACGTCACGTCCCTTCCGTGGGGCTTCATCTTCGACCTCCGCGGCGAAACCGAACCAAAACATCCCACGCAGCTTTACGAAGCCCTGTCATATCTCATCCTGGGGCTGATCCTCATCTGGTACTACTGGAAGAAGATAGACAAGACCCCGCGCGGGTTCTATTTCGGCTGGTTCCTCATCGGCTGCTTCGGCATGCGTTTCCTCATCGAGTTCATCAAGGAGCCGCAGGTCGAGTTCGAGAACGCCATGACGCTGGACATGGGCCAGTGGCTGTCAGTTCCTTTCATCATAGCCGGTATCTGCATACTGGTTTACGCCTATCGTAAAAGAATCAGTTCCTGGGCCACTCCTCCGCAGCCGCCCAAGCGCGAAAAGGCCTCACCGACCCATTTCGCAAAGCCGCTTGATAAGTAGCAAAGCCCCTGTCACGTCCAGGTGACGGGGGTCATTTCTCCATCCAGGAGAGGAAATCGTCCACGCGGGAACGCGAGACTTCTATCTCGGAGGCTGAGCGGGGCTGGGAAACTATCCTGAGCCTGCCTCCGCCCAATTTGATGATGCTCTTGACGGATTCCTTGGCGATGATGCAGCCGCGCGACACCCTGAAGAAGCATGAAGGGTCCAGCTGCCCCTCGGCCTCGTCAAGGGACGGGTTGAAGATGTATCTTTCGCCGCTGCGGAGTATTATGTAGGAAGACTTGTTCTCGGATTCCAGATACGCTATGTCGGACACGTTAACCGGCACTATACGGTCGTTGATGCGTATCATGTACCTTTCCTTGAAGTTTCGCCTGGACTGGTTCCTGTCTGCCGCGAGCACCGAAAGCAGACGGTCCACGTCTGTATTCATCCTGGCATCGCGGCAACGCTGTACCGCACGGCTCAGGGCCGGCAGGTCTATGGGTTTGAGCAGATAGTCCACCGAATTCACCTCGAAGGCCTTGACGGCGTAGTTGTCATAGGCGGTTGTCATCACCACGAAGGCATTCACCCTTACCTGACGGAAGATCTCGAAACAGTTCCCGTCTTCCAGTTCGACGTCCATGAACACCATGTCGCAAGGGGCGCCCGCGGAAAACCACTTGACGGCCGCCCCGACCGAGCTTATCTCGCCGACGATTTCAAGGTCGGGGAAATTGTTCTGTATGAGCCTTGCCAGATTGCGGCGGGCCGCCGGTTCGTCTTCGATTATCAGGGCTTTCATAGCAATGGTAGTTTTACTGTGAATTCGTCTTCGGAGTCCAGGACTTCAATAGGATCGCCACCGTTGGAAAGATATTGTTGACGGATGTAGTTAAGGCCTACGCCGGTAGATTGTAACGCGTTGACCCTTGGGGATTTATGGTTGCATATGATTAGCTGCGACCCGTCGGATGAGATACTTATCACGAGGGGATGCTCCCGGCTCAGGGCGTTGTGCTTGATGGCGTTCTCGATGCAGAGCTGCAGGGAACAGGGCACGACGTAACGGCCGAGGTCGGCATCGCGGACGTCCAAATCGAAACGGAGGGCGTCCTGCCAGCGCATCTTCACGAGGTGGGCATATTGCCGGGAATAATCCATCTCATCGCGCAGTGACACCAAGTCTTCTTCCTCGTTCTGAAGCATATACCTGTACAGACCGGCGAGCTGGTGGATGAATTTGCTGGCGTCCTCTTTCGAGCCGTCCTGTACGAGGGAGTCAAGAACGTTGAGGGAATTGAAGAGGAAATGGGGGCTCATCTGCTGCTTAAGGATAAGGTACTGGAAACGTGCCTTGTCGGCCTTTTCCCTTTCTATTTCGAGCCTGCGTCGGGCGGAAAGTCCGTAATACATTATATATACAATGGAGAAGATGCCCGCGTTCACCACTATCGACACCACCAGCAGCAGCAGGAAACGACCTGAACTTATCTCGGGCGAGAATTCCAGGGGCAGGCCAAGGCCAGAAAAGAGGGCCGAAAGCAGGGTGATGGTGATGAAGAAGAGGGCGAATGAGAAGATCTTGCCGGAATAATCCATGTCGCGGCTTTCTTTCCGGTAGTACTCCAGGAAGAGGATGCAGGCTCCCAGGATCAGCAGGAGCAGCAGGGGATTGTAGAGGAACGACTTCACCGCTGCGACACCCTCGCCGGAACTCGAAAGGCTTGATTCGAGGATGAGGTTGATGAAGATCCTGAGAAGGAAGATGACGGTGACGGCGAGTATCAGCCATCCCATCTGGATGTTTCGCTCCTTTTCGGACATATCCGGGGAGTTTTCCTTGAATGTGGCGGACAGCCGCAGAAGCCCCCAGCCGATGGCCTCTGTGGTGAGCAGGGTGGATAGGGCGTGGACGAGCACCGGGACACGTATGAAGAGGCCGAACACCCAGGCAATGGCCACTCCGAGGAAATAACCCGCAACGTTAACGAGGATTATGGATATGGCGTTGAATTCCACTCCCAACTTGGCCCGAAGGCAGATGAGCAGGGTGAGCGTGATCGTGAGGGCGGTGAGCAGCAGGGTGTCGTCCAATCCGGCCGCCCCGCACAGGGCCGAGGCGGCGAAGTGCAGGATGGCGAAGATGTGTATGAGCCAAGATGTCCTGAGTTGTTTCATCGTTGGAAATGTATTCGCTAAGATAGATAATTCGTCCCGAAAAATCAACCGCTCGTCTCCAAATCCGGGCCTCCCGTTTCCGCGGCTTTCTTTTAAAAGAGGTAAAGTGTTAATTTGGGACGCTTTTTGACACCGAAACTGATGAAACGCAAACCGAAACTTTCTTTCTGGCAGATTTGGAATCTCTCCTTCGGCTTCCTCGGAGTGCAGATAGGTTATTCCCTCCAGAATTCGAACACATCCAGCATCCTGCAGGTATTCGGGGCGGACCTGGGCTCGCTCAGCTATTTCTGGCTGATGGCTCCGGTGGCCGGTCTGGTGGTGCAGCCGATCATCGGCATGTTCTCCGACAAGACGTGGAACAAACGTCTCGGCCGCAGAAGGCCGTACATCCTGTTCGGGGCGCTGATAAGCACCGTCGCCCTCCTCTTGATGCCCAACTGCAACAAGCTTCTGGCGTTCGCACCTCTCGTGATGGGTGCGATAGTCTTCTTGTTCATGGACCTGTCGTTCAATATCACCATGCAGCCCTTCAGGGCGCTCGTGACCGACATGCTGGACGACTCCCAGAAGACCGAAGGTTTCGTGGTGCAGACTTTCCTCATCAACCTGGGCAGTATAATCGGAGCCCTTCTCCCGCTCTTCATGACATGGATCGGGGTTTCCGACACCGCCGCTCCGGGCGAGGTCTCGCATCACATAGCCTGGAGCTATTACGCAGGTGCGGCGATACTCCTGGCCACCGTCCTGGTGACCGTCTTCACGGTTAAGGAATACCCTCCGAAGGAGTTCGCCGAGTATAGCGCAGGGGAATCGGACGGTGCAGAGGCTGTCTCCGCCCCCTCCGAAGAGCCGAAGAAATCGTTCTGGCAACTTCTCAGGACCACTCCCAAGACAATGATCCAGCTCGGGGTCGTGCAGTTCTTCAGCTGGGCGGCGCTGTTCCTCATGTGGAACTATCTCAAGCCCCTCATTACCAGGAGTTTCATCATAGGCGATGTGGTCAATACCGGAGCGGCCCAGACATGGACGGGCGTGCTCAATGCGGTATATCCCGTTAGCGCCTGCATAATCTCGCTGCTGATGACCAGGATAGCCGCCAAGTTCGGCAACAAGCCGGTCTATGCGGCCACCCTGCTCTGCGGGGCCATCGGTTACATCTGGCTGAGTTTCGCCGAGAACCAGTATGTGCAGATGCTTCCCATGCTGCTTATAGGCATTGCCTGGGCTGGCATCCTGGCCATGCCTTACAGCATACTCGCGAGGGCCATCGACGCCCGCGCCTCCGGGGCCTATATGGGCATATTCAATTTCACCGTGGTCATCCCGCAGATATGCATGGGCCTGCTGGGTGGAGCGCTCGTTTCCATAATCAAGAACGCCACGATGGGGAAGGCCGCCTACATGGCGCTTGACGGAGCGGCCAGGACGGCCGCGGACAGCCGGATTGCCGCAGGCATCTTCATCATTGCCGGCATCTTCATGCTGATAGCGAGTATCTCGGTGTATTTCGTGAAGGAAAAGAATCAATCGGCGAAGAATTGAATCTAAATACCATTTTAATCATCAACAACCAAAACAATCTAATGAAAAGGTTTCTAACCGTACTGGGAATAGCGCTCATAAGCGCATTCATTCCCGCGACGATGTCCGCGCAAAGCGGATATCAGGTTAAAGGAACGGTTGTCGACGCGATGGGCCCCGTAATAGGAGCCGCAGTCATGGAACAGGGCACCACCACCGGTACCATGACCGACCTCGACGGCAACTTCGTCCTCACAGTTTCCGGGCCTGACGCCGTCATTGAGGTAAGTTGCATGAGCTACGCTACACAGACGTTCGTAGCCCGGGAGCTTCCCTCCACCATCACCCTCGTCGAGGACAGCGAATTCCTCGAAGACATCGTGGTGATCGGTTACGGTACCGTAAAGAAAGAAGACATGACAGGTTCGGTGACCGCCATAAAGTCCGAGGAAATCAACCGCGGAGCCCTCGTCTCCACCCAGGACCTCCTCAAGGGCAAGGTCGCAGGCTTGCAGGTGATTCCCGGCAGTGGCCAGCCCGGAGCCGGCTCTACCATCCGTATCCGTGGTGCCGCATCGCTCAATGCGTCGAACGACCCTCTGGTCGTGGTTGACGGAGTGCCCCTCGCGAATGACGGCGGAGAAGGTATGACCAACCCCCTCGAGTCTATCAATCCCAACGACATCGAAAGCTTCACCGTCCTTAAGGACGCCTCCGCCGCGGCCATCTACGGTTCGCGCGCGTCAAACGGCGTCATCATCATCACGACCAAGAAGGGTAGCGGTTCCGGCATCAAAGTCTCCTACAACGGAAACTTCAGCCTTGCGCAGAACACCAAGACCCTCGATGTCATGGATGCCGACGAATACAGGGCATTCATCGATGCGACCTTCCCTGTCGGGACTTCCACGGGCGACATCGCCCATTCCAGGCTCGGCAACGCCAACACGGACTGGAACGACCTGATTTTCCGTACGGCCTTCTCGCAGGAGCACAATGTCAGCGTTTACGGGATGCTGGGCAAGAAAGTCCCGTTCCGTCTTTCGGAAGGATTCTCCAGGCAGCAGGGTACATTGAAGAACTCCGAATACAACAAAGGGAACATCGACCTCAGCCTCTCTCCCAAATTCTTCGACGACCACCTGACAGTCAATGTCAACGGCAAGCTCGTGGCGACCGATGAAGACAAGGCCAATTCCGGTGCAGTCGGCACCGCCGCATTCTTCAATCCCACCATCGACCCCTATTTCAGGAATGCCGACGGATCCATAGATTACACCACCACAAACGGGTATTTCAACTACGGTTCGGGCCGTGGCACTTCCTTCTCGCCGAACAACCTCGCAGGCTCCAACCCGCTCTCCCTCCTCAATGACTACAGGGACCTGGCGAGGGCTTTCCGTTTCATCGGCAACACCCAGTTCGACTACAAGGTCCATGGCTTCGAAGCGCTCAGGCTCAACCTCAATCTGGGTTATGACGTTTCCCGTTCGCATGGTTATGTCGGAGAGCTTCCCGGTTCTTTCAATGCCTACAAGGACACCGAGAATCCCATCATCGGCCAGTATGACAACTGGAGCCACAAGCGCACCAACACGGTGCTGGAGTTCTATGCCGACTACAACAAGGATTTCGGCAAGAGCAACCTGGATGTGATGGCCGGTTATTCCTGGCAGCACTTCTACGGCAACGACCGCGACGTTTACTATTTCAACGTCACGAACCAGATGAAGCTCGATCCCGGACAGACCATCGATTCGCGCTATCCCCTCTACGAGCAGGAGAACTATCTGGTTTCGTTCTACGGACGTCTCAACTATTCCTATGCTTCGAGGTATCTGTTCACCTTCACCCTGCGTGATGACGGATCCTCAAGGTTTGCGAAGGATCACCGCTGGGGTCTCTTCCCGTCCGCAGCATTCGCCTGGAATGTCAAGGAGGAAGGCTTCCTCAAGGGCAGCAGGGCCATCTCCACCCTCAAGTTCCGTCTGAGCTGGGGCAAGACCGGCCAGCAGGACGGCATCAGGAACTATTACTACCAGCCTATCTATACGGTTTCTACCGACCAGTATCATGCATATAACATGGGAGGCGGGAGCACCACATATCTCAAGACCATATCGCCTGCCGCATATAATCCCGAACTGAGGTGGGAGACCACTACGACATACAACGCCGGTTTTGATTTCGGTTTCGCGAACAACCGCATCAGCGGTACCGCCGATGTTTACAAGCGTGTTACCGACGACCTCCTGAACGAGCTGCTCACCCCGATGGGCGCCAACTTCGGCAACTCGCTTCTCTATAATATCGGCTCTATGGAGAACAAGGGCGTGGAACTTACCCTCAACCTCATCCCCATCGAGACCCAGGACATGTCCCTGGTGATCGGACTGAACGGAACGCTCCAGAGTACGCAGTTCACCAAACTGAACAATACCGACGATCCCAACTATGCCATCCAGGTCGGCCATATCAGCGGAGGTACCGGCAACTATATCGGCCGCCATATGGTAGGTTACGCACCGTACTCTTTCTACGCTTACCAGCAGCTCTATGATGCAGGCGGAAAGCCTATCCAGAATGCATTCGTGGACCGCAACAAAAACAATATCATAGACACCGGCGACATGTACATGACCGGCAAGAGCCCCAACCCCGATTTCTTCGGCGGTGTGAACCTCAAGTTCAACTACCGGAACTGGGACTTCGGCTTCAACGGCCACGGCTCGGTGGGCAACTGGGTGTTCAACAATGTCAAGGGTGAGAACTCTTCGGCGAACATCGTCATCTCCAACATCTGGCTCAACAATTACCTGAGGTATGCAAAGGAATCGGGATTCGTTGGCACCAACTCCATCGTGCAGTATTCTTCCGACCTCTTCCTCGAAGACGCATCGTTCTTCCGCATGGATGACATCAATCTCGGTTATACTTTCCGCAATCTCTTCAGGAAGGAAGGTACCGACATGCGCATCGGCTTTACTGTCCAGAACGCATTCGTGCTTACCGGATATTCCGGTATAGATCCTGAAATTCCGGGATCCGAAGGTATCGATTCCAGCATCTGGCCGCGTCCGCGCACCTATTCTCTCCGCGTGAACCTCAACTTCTAATCGACGCTGAAAATGAAAAGATATTTGAAATTCATTGCCGTTGCTGCCGCTGCCGGTACCATGTTCACCGCATGCGTGGGAGACCTCGAGACCCAGCCGCTCAACGAGACCCAGAAAACTGCGGCAACCGTTTATGGCACCGATCCTTCGGGCTATCTCGGCGGCCTTGCCAGAATCTATTTCCAGTTTGTTTCCAACGACCTTACCGACCTTCAGCTCACCGACGGCGGCGCGTCCGAACTCATCAGGGCATATTGGAGCCTTAACGAGGTTTCGGCCGATGCCGTCAAGTGCGCATGGAGCGGTGACGCCTGGGTTGCAGCCGTCAATACCAATACATGGTCGGAGGCCGACAACGATGCCGCTTACGCCGTGTATGTCCGTACGGTGCAGGGCATTTCGTTCGCGAACGAATTCCTCCGCCAGACCCAGGACCTGAGTGCCCTCACAGCTGAGAACGCGAAGATCGTCGAGTCGTACAGGGCGGAAGCCCGCTTCCTCAGGGCGTACTATTACTGGATCGACATGGACTGTTTCGGCGCCGTTCCGTTCACTACGGAAGAGAGCCCCGTGGGTATCGAAGGTCCGGTCCAGAAATCCCGTACCGACATTTTCAACTGGATTGTCGGTGAACTCAAGGACCTTGTCTCTTCCGGCAGCGCCATGCCGGAGGCGAGGAGCAATTATCCCAGGGCTGACAAGGGTTCCGTATGGGGCTTGCTCGCAAGGATTTACCTGAACGCCGAGGTCTATACCGGAACCGCAATGTGGAACGAAGCCAAGGCCGCCTGCGAAGAGATCTTCAAGCTCGGCTACGGACTTGCTTCCAACTATGCAGACGTGTTCCGCGGCGACAACGGAAGCAATCCCGATGTCCAGAAGGAGATGCTGTTCGCGATAGACTACAATGCGGAACAGACCCAAAGCTACGGCGGTTCTTCATTCCTCGCCTTTGCCGCGATAGCGGACAGCGACGTCACCTCCGACAGCCGTCCGAACGGTGTGAATGGCGGTTGGGGCGGTATCCGTGTTCCTTTCGACTACGTGAACCTTTACTTCTCCCCGTCGGGACAGGATTACTCCACCGGCGATTATACGATTGCCGACAAGCGCGGCCGTATGTTCTATATAAAGGGCAGGAAGGAGGATATGTCCGAACTTTACGACTTCTCGTACGGCTGGTCCTGCTTCAAGTTCAACAACATCCCCCACGACCAGACCGAGGAACAGTTCCGCGCCACCGCAGGCATCAAGGCATACAGCGATGTGGACTTCCCCCTCATCCGCCTGGGTGAAATCTATCTGATCTATGCCGAGGCCTGCATGCACACCGGTGCTTCTTCCAGTGCGCTTCCATACCTCAGGCAGCTTTCCGAACGTGCAGGCGTAGAGGCTCCCACGACCATCACTACCGATTATCTCGTAGCCGAGCGCGCACGCGAACTCATGTGGGAGGGACATCGCCGTACCGACCTCATCCGTTACGGCCTGTACAATTCCGCCTCATATCTCTGGCCCTGGAAGGGAGGTTCCTATACAGGACAGGGCTTCGACAAGCATCTGAACATCTTCGCCATCCCCGCTTCCGAACTGGCTTCCAACCCGAACCTGAATCAGAATGAAGGCTATAAGGTTGCAGGAAAATAAATGACGACTACCATGAAACTCAAGAGATATTTAATTGCGATGCTGGCTGCCGCAGCAACCATGACAGCCTGCAATATCGAAGAACTGGAGCAGGTGCGGATGGTCGATGATTCCGCAGTGGTTGCTCCGATACTGAATGCCGTGCCGACCGATCTGGTGGTAGATGCGACCAATCTGAACAATACGGCCGTCTTTACCTGGGCTCCCGCCGATTTCGGGGTCAAGACCCAGATAGATTACGCCATATACGCCGTCGCCGGAGGCCGGGAAGTGCAACTCTTCAGCGGAATAAACGAAACCTCTTATGAGGTGCTCAATTCCATACTCAACGTCAAACTTGTGGCCGAGGAGGCAGCTGGGGGACTCGGGCTCGAACCAGAGCAACTCGCTGATATCGGCTACAAGGTAGGAGCCACCGTGGGGAAATATCCCAAGGTGTTCTACTCCGACGTCGTCAATACCACCGTCACTCCCGCTGCCGGTGATGTGCCTCTCACCGACCAGTACGAACATGTGTTCGTAGTCGGCGACTTCCAGGGTTGGGCCGACGGCGAAGCCGCCCTTCTCGACCTGTTCGACTTCGAACGTACCGGTACCAATTACAGCGGTCTTCTCGGATTCGGCGGCAAGGCTGCCAACGGCTGGAAGATCAGAGGCACCGAAAAAGGCTGGGACGACAGTGCCAACTGGGGTCTGGACGGCGATGCCGCCACTCCCGATGCCGAGGCTTCTCCGATCACGCTCATCTGCTCCGGAGGGTCAAAGGATATAAAGATCTATTCCAAGAACTTCTACCTCATGACCTTCGACAAGTCCGCACTCAGCCTGAAGGTGGAGAAGAGCTTCGACAAACTCGGCCTTATCGGCATCAACGGCGACTGGGACAATGACGTGCCGCTCAAGTACAACACGGTTTCCCAGAAGTTCTATGCCGACCTCGACCTCGCTGCCGAAAGCACCATGAAGGTGCGTTCCGACGGCAACTGGAGCAGCGCCTACAACATCGGCGGTACCATCGACGCTCCTGTCAACGGCATCAACGACAATATGACCGCTCCGGCCGGACAGTACCGTATCTATGTCGACCTGAACAATCCCGAGAAGATCATCATCACCACCAATCCGGCCAAGTATCAGGCCGTGGAGGAAGGCGATGACGACGGAAGCACTCCCGACACACCGGTGATAACCCCGCCGGAAGGCTACGGAATTGTCGGCAGCATCAACAACTGGGGTTCGGGTGATGACGGAAGCTATACCGATATCATGATGACGGGAAGCGGTGACTTTTACATCGCATATATCACTGTCAATGAAGACAATGCGAAAATCAAGATCCGCAAGGACGGCGCCTGGGTCGAGTCTTACGGCGGCACGCTTGCCGAACTCGGCGTTCCGTTCGACGCCATCTCCGACAACGGCCCGGACATCATCATTCCGAAGGCCGGCTTCTACAAGGTCGAGTTCAATCTGGCCGAACGTACGATCATGCTGACCGAAGGTGACATATGGGGCATCGTCGGTTCCATCACCGGATGGGCGGACGGAAAGGACATCGTGATGACCGAAAGCGACGACGCGACGGGCATCTGGACCGGAACCTTCACCACCACCGAGGCCGATGCCGAAGTCAAGGTCCGCCACAATATGGACTGGGCCCTTAACTACGGTATAGCCACAGGCGCGACCATGGAACTCGGAACCGCTTTCGCCATTGAGGCTGGAGGTCCCAACATCGTGGTCCCCGAAGCCGGCGAGTACAAACTCACCCTGGACCTGCCCGCCAATACCATACTCATCGAGTATGCGCTCCCGTCCGACACATGGTCGCTCATCGGCGTAGGTGGAGACTGGAACAACGACATCTTCATGACCCGGATCGGTACAGGCCTCTGGGTGAGCGAGCCCACCGCCATCAACGGCGAGTTCAAGCTCCGCTACAACCATGACTGGGCCGTGAACAGGGGCGGTGCCAGCTATGAGCCGGGCGTCGCGCTGAAGGTTTCCCAGGACGGATCCAACATCAACGTCCCCGAAGGCACATACCAGATCGTCTATAATGACCGTCTTGAAACCATCACCATCAACCCCACCGGGGAATGGAGCGTCATCGGCGGTTTCGAAGGCCATAACTGGGACTGGGACCTCTACCTCAGCAAATGGGCGGACGGCACCTATCACAGCGAGCCCTTCATCGGCAACGGCGAGATCAAGATACGTTTCGCCGGCGGCTGGGATGTGAACCGCGGACATGCTTCCGGTTCCACCACCGAGATCGTCGACGGCGAGGCGGTGGATGTCAACGCCGGCGGCGGCAACCTCAAGGTGCCGGCAGCCGACCAGGCTTATGTCCTGAGCTATGATCCCGCGAACGAGAAGGTCACCGTCACCAAGGCCTGGGCCGTCATCGGCGGCATCGAAGGCGACAGCTGGGGCAGGGACTTCTTCATGTGCGAGACCGCCAAGGGCGTTTGGGAGACCGTGGTCACCATCGACGGCCAGTTCAAGATCCGCAAGAGCGGCGACTGGAATGTCAACTGGGGCGCCGACGGCGATGACGAGCCTGTCGCCCTAGTGGACGGCACTGCCTACAGCACCCTCAAGGCCGGAGGCAAGAACTTCACCGTGGCTTCCACCGGCAAGAAGTACCGTATCACTTACGACTCCAACGCCGCAACGATCACGGCAACTCCTGCTGAATAATAAAACCTGAACTTATTCTCACGGGCGCGACGGATCCTTTCCGCCGCGCCTTTTTTATCGGGCCCGTGCAGGCTGCCCCTTCCGTTCGTCTCCAAAATACTTCCATCCGTCTCGGTAAGTTTGCGCTTTTGTTGGATTCTGCGTAAATTTAAAGCCTTATTAAAGCTGATAATCAATGAAAAGGACTGAAATACTGCTCCTGTGCTTGTTCTCCCTGCTTGCGTGCGCCTGCGGAGGCGGCAAGGAGCCGACAACCCCCGAAAAGCCCAGTACCATAAGCATTTCGCCCACGAATCTGTCTTTCGAAGCCTCCGACAGCCCCAAGGAGCTGAAGGTCACTTCCAACGCCTCGTGGCGTGTGAGCCGCGACGTCGCGTGGATCAATGTCGATGCCAACTCCGGGCGGGACAACGGCAGCGTAATGGTGAGCGTGACGGACAACGACGGCGAGGCCCGCAGCGGAAAGGTCACGTTCTACGTCACGGGCCTCGAGAATACTGTGGTCGAGGTCTCCCAAAAAGGGAT
>CAJOQW010000141.1 GCA_905236955.1 uncultured Bacteroidales bacterium | reverse complement strand
TTGGCGTAGTCTATAAGTTCATCTTTAGTTGCCGGCCATGGTGCATCGTCCAAAGCGCTGGCGAGTTCCAAAGTCCAAAACATAGTTTCAGCAGTTTTTATCGTTGCGCAAAGATATATAAATTTTCAAATAATCATTGACTTTTGCGGGAATTTGTAAAAAAACTTTCAGGTGTTGATAATCAGCAATTTCCATGCCCGGAGAGGATCTTTCCATTCTATGCGCATCCAGAGTGGAAAATTTGTATCTTTGCACTTGTTATGGCATATCAGAAAGTTGACAATTACGACATTGCCGTCACCGGAGAAATCGAGGGGCATGTAAGGGAAATCCTCCGCCTGCTCGGGGAAGATCCCGACAGGCAGGGCCTTCTGAAGACACCGGAAAGAGTTGCCAAGTCGCTCCAGTATCTTACGAAAGGCTATCAGGAAGACGGCATCGAAATCATTCAGCAGGCAATTTTTGACGAGAAATACCGCCAGATGGTGCTGGTGAAGGACATCGACCTTTATTCCATGTGTGAACATCACATGCTGCCGTTCCTTGGCAAATGCCATGTCGCATATATTCCCGACGGCAAAATTACCGGTCTTAGCAAAATCGCGAGGGTAGTGGAGACCTTTGCCCGCCGGCTACAGGTGCAGGAGCGCCTTACCGTCCAGATCCGGGACTGTATCGAGGAGGCCCTCAAGCCGCTTGGCGTAGCTGTCGTGATAGAAGCCCGTCACACCTGTATGCAAATAAGGGGAATAGAGAAAGACAACGCAATCACCACGACATCCGCGTTTTCCGGAGTGTTCCTGAGTTCTGCGCGGACGCGCAACGAGTTCCTGAACCTTATTAAATAAAGAATCGGCCCGCTGTGGGCCGATTCTTTTAACCAACAATAATAAAGGGAAGCCTGCATCAGACAATTGCAGAAAAAAACGTTGCTAAAAATCTGTGGAATCTGCGTATTCTCATTTCATTCTTTATTTTCTATGACTATAGATGCGTCCGGAGGGGGAAATGTTGCAGTCAGCAGCAGGATTTTCGGCAATTGATTAAATCAGGATCTTGTCCAGGGCCAGTTTGGGCACGTAGTGGATTCCGTCCTTTCGGAAATAATCGAGCGGTTTGCCTCCTGGATTGGCCGAAGGGGATGCTTCACCTTCCGTGGTAACCAGGAATATCTTTTCGGCCGATTTGCCTATTGCCAGCACGGCCAGCGGAAAGAGCGACGAGTCCGGCATGCCAGCCAGCTCCAGCATGGCTTCACGGTTGAATGCCCTGATCATCAGGCTGTTGAGCCCCAACTCCATAGCCTTGAGACTCATGCTTTGCAGCGAGATTCCCAGGTCGATCAGAAGACCCGTGTCTTCGGGATGCGTGCCGTAAACGACTATGAACGCCTGCGGTTCGGTGCCCGGAACCGGCAGGTCGGGACAGTCGGGACTGGCGGGGACAGTGGCCCTTTTGATGCGGAAGAGCGCACCCATCTTGATGTTCTTGTTCACGAAATCGGCCTCCGGACCGGCAGTCACTGGCTTGAAGCGCAGGGCCTGCTGGTTCTTGGAAGATGCGATGTGCATGTTCACCGCCACGATCTGCCGCAATTCATCGAGGGTGACTATGCGGCCGTGTGAGAATCCGCGGGTACTGCGGTTGCGGATGAGCAGTGAGTCGAGCGTGGGACCTTCCTTGCGCACCACCTTGGGTGCCGGATGCTCCATGGCCTCGAATTTCTTTTCCAGATAGTTGTCTGCCATAATGACACAAATATACCTAAATTATTGCTACTTTTGCAGGTATCACATTTTTAGCCTGATTTATGGATTATAAACGCACCATCGTCATCACAGGGGGCGCCGGATTCATCGGAAGCCATGTCGTGAGACTCTTCGTGAACAAGTATCCCGATTATCATATAATCAATCTGGACAAACTGACCTATGCGGGCAACCTGGCCAACCTGAAGGATGTCGAGGACAGGGCGAATTATACCTTCGTGAAGATGGATGTGTGCGATTTTGCCGGAGTGCTGGAACTGATGCGCAGGGAGCATGTCGACGGAATCATCCACCTGGCCGCCGAAAGTCACGTGGACCGCTCGATCAAGGATCCTTTCACTTTCGCGCAGACGAACGTCATGGGCACCCTGAGCATGCTGCAGGCTGCCAAACTCTATTGGGAGGGCCTGCCGGAAAAGTATGAGGGCAAGCGTTTCTACCACATTTCTACCGACGAGGTTTACGGAGCCCTTGAACTTTCCCACCCCGAAGGTATCGAGAGTCCCTTCACAACGGCAGCATCCAGCGGGCACCACCAAGCTTATGGCAGGGATTTCTTCACCGAAGACCTCAAGTACATGCCACATAGCCCATACAGTGCGTCCAAAGCCTCCAGCGACCATTTCGTCAGGGCTTTCCACGACACTTACGGCATGCCGACGATAGTTACCAATTGTTCCAACAATTATGGTCCCTACCAGTTTCCCGAGAAACTCATCCCGCTGTTCATCAACAATATCCGCCACCGCAAACCGCTGCCGGTGTACGGAAAGGGCGAGAATGTGCGCGACTGGCTCTACGTCGCAGACCACGCAAGTGCCATCGATGTGATATTCCACAAAGGGAACGTGGCCGACACTTATAACATCGGAGGTTTCAACGAGTGGAAGAACATCGATATAATACATGTCCTCATCAAGACCGTGGACAGGCTGCTCGGGAGGCCGGAAGGGGAGGATGAAGACCTTATAACGTATGTGACCGACCGTCCGGGCCATGATATGCGCTATGCCATCGACTCCCGCAAACTGCAGCGCGAACTCGGTTGGGAGCCCAGCCTGCAGTTCGAGGAAGGGATAGAGAAGACCGTCCGCTGGTATCTTGACAACCAGGCCTGGATGGACAATGTTACTTCAGGAGAGTACCAGAAGTATTACGAAAGCATGTACAAGGACAGGTAGTCCCTTTTACAGGTCCTGCCTCTCGAGTTCCCTGGCGATGGCCCCGACACCGCGACCGAGGACTTCCGACATGTGCCGGATCTTTTCGCGTTCCCCGTACATATCCCGCAGCATCTCCTTTTCTTCGGCCGACCACGGTTTGTAGGAGTTTGGATGGATGCTCCTGGCCCTGATGATGAATGCCGGGGTCGGGAGGCTGCACCCCAGTTTGCGGAGCCGGAGCTTCACGGCGCTCTCGCTCCTTCCGAGTTCGCTGGCTATTTCGGCTATGCGGGTGCCTTCGTTGAATCTGCGGAGCAATATGGCGTCGTCTTCGCTGCTCCAGTTCTTTTGTCTCAAATTGTTTTCCATGCGGCAAATATTGGATATCCTTCCGGAAAACGGGGGAGTAAAAGTAAGATTTTTCTGTATTTTTAAGCTATATTTGTAAGACTGGAACTAGACCGATGAAAGAATACGACGTAATAATTGTGGGAGGGGGTATAACAGGTGCATGCACCGCACGCGACTGTGCGATGCGCGGGCTTGTCACTCTGCTCATTGAGAGGGAAGACCTTTGCGACGGAGCGTCCGGGCGCAACCACGGTCTCCTTCACAGCGGGGCCAGGTATGCCGTGAACGATCCCGAAGGAGCCCGCGAATGCATCAGGGAAAACAAGATACTCCGTCGTATCGCCTCCAATTGCGTCGAGTCCTGCGGCGGCCTTTTCATATCTCTTCCGGAGGACAGTCTCGACTACCAGTCCCTTTTCACCGATAAATGCCGCGAAGCCGGCATCGATGCCCGTATAATCGACCCGAAAGAGGCCAGGCGTCTCGTTCCGGAGGTGAATCCCGGAATCATCGGAGCTGTCCGTGTGCCCGATGCAAGCGTGGATCCTTTCCGCCTGACCGATGCCAACAGCCTCGATGCCGTGCGCCATGGGGCGGATATCGTGAAGTTCCGTGCCGTTACCGGATTCGTCAAGGACGCTGTCGGCAGGGTTGTAGGAGTGAAGACGGCGGAGTGCGAATACCGTGGCCGTCAGGTCGTGCTTGCGGCCGGGATATGGGCGGCCGGCCTCGCCAGGAAGGCGGGAGTCAAGATAGAAATGATGCCGAGCAAAGGGGCCCTCCTGGTGTTCGGCCACCGCTTGGCCGACATGGTCATCAACCGTTGCCGCAAACCGTCCAACTCCGATATACTTGTGCCGGACGATGCCGTGAGCGTACTCGGCACCACATCCGACAAGATTCCGTTCGAAGAATGCGACGACATGAGGGTGACTGCCGCCGAGGTCGACCATCTGTTGGCTGAGGGGGTCAAGATGGTGCCTTCGCTTGCGACGACCAGGATACTCAGGGCCTATGCCGGTGTCCGACCCCTGGTCTCGGCCGGAGGAGATGCCAGAAGCGCCAGCCGCGGGATTGTCCTGCTCGACCACGAACAAAGGGACGGCGTGCCCGGTCTCATAACCATAACAGGCGGGAAACTGACCACCGCCAGGCTCATGGCGGAACAGGCAACCGATTTGGTCTGCAGGAAATTGGGCGTGGATGCGAAATGCCGCACGGCCGAAGTCCCCCTGCCTGGTTCGGAACCGTTCCGCCTCAAACGCGGAATTCCTTCCTGGAATCTGGCGGCCATCGGACGCCATGGCTCCGAGAGCGGAAAGATGGATTTCATGGACGGCGGATCGGAACTGGTGTGCGAATGCGAACAAGTGACCAGGGCCGAAATAGAGTATTGCGTGAGGGCTTTCGGGGTTAGGAACCTCCGGGACCTCAGGCGCCATACCCGCATAGGGATGGGCACGTGCCAGGGTTCATACTGCGTGGACAGGGCTGCGGAAATCCTCGCGGAGTTGCTGCCCGGGACATCCGCCAGGGAATTGGTGAAGGATTATCTCCAGGAAAGGTGGAAAGGCATGATCCCGGTACTCTGGGGCGATACCATAAGGGAAGCAGAATATATGAGGAGGAGACATGCCAATGAAGTATGATGCAGTAGTGATAGGAGGAGGCCGCTCGGGATGTTCGGCGGCTCTCGAACTAGCAAATAATGGTAAAGCCGTATGCCTTGTCACAGAAGGGCTTACGCTTGATTCCCTCAAGCCGGAGTTTAATGGTAGCCCTTATAAGAGGCTTGCCTCGTTGACATCTGCCGGAGTAGTGGTGATGAGGGGTGATTCTGTGGTTGGGGGCCATTGGGACGGTTTCCGTCTTGTCGAGGTGTTTACCAGCAACGGACTCATCCTTCAGGCGGAGGATTTCATCCTGGCTACCGGGCGCTTTTTCAGCAGGGGACTTGTGGCCACCATGGACAAGATATATGAACCTGTCTTCGGTGCGGACGTGGACTTCCCGTCCGACCGCTCGGAATGGTTCGATCCCGACTTTTTCGCCCCGCAGCCATTCGAGAGTTTCGGGGTGAAGACCACCGGGGAAGGGAAAATCTACGTCGGCGGCGTTCCCGCGGAGAATGTCACCGCAATCGGCACAATATTGGGAGAAAATGCAGGAAAGTAGTACCAGCCGGCTCAATTTCGAAGCCTGTCTCAAATGCAGCATCTGCAATACCGTCTGCCCGATGATGGCGGTGAACGGATCTTACCCCGGCCCGAAGAAAGCCGGCCCGGACCAGGAGCGCTACCGGCTCAAGGATCCTGCGTTCTACGACTATGCCCTGAAATACTGCCTTAACTGCAAGCGCTGCGAGGTGGCCTGTCCCTCTGGGGTGAAGGTCGCCGACCTTATCCAGACAGCCAGGTTGAAGTATGCACCGCGGTCGTCGCATCCCGTGAGGGATGCCATGCTCGCCTCCACCGATCTCATTGGCTCACTGGCGTCTCCTTTCGCTCCCATAGTGAACGGAGTGCTGCCGCTCAAGCCTGTAAAGGCTGTCCTGGACGGGGCTTTCGGAATCTCCTCTAAGAGGACTTTCCCCAAATACAGCCGTGAGAAGTTCGTGACCTGGTTCCGTAAAGAGGCCGCCCCCGCACAGGAAGCTTTCGGGAGATACGTGAGCTATTTCCATGGCTGTTACGGAAACTACAACTATCCGCAACTGGGCAAAGACTTCGTCAAAGTGGTGAATGCAGCCGGTTATGGGGTGCATTTGCTCTGGAAGGAGCGCTGCTGCGGGGTTGCCCTAATGGCCAACAACATGGGCAAACAGGCGGCCAGGAATGCCGCCGTCAATATCGGGAGTTTTACCAAAGCACTCGATAAGGATGAGGCTGTCCTCACGAGTTCAAGCAGTTGCACCTTCACCTTGAGGGAAGAATACAAAGAGGTGCTGGGAATGGAGACCGCCGCATACAAGGATAAGCTGATGCTTGCCTGCAAGTGGCTTTATGAAAAGATTGAAGCAGGGGAGGTGCATTTGCGCTTTGATCCCGGCTTCAGGATGGATCTTGCATATCATTCGGCCTGCCATATGCAGAAACTGGGGTGGCAGGACTATACGATAAGGCTGCTTCGCATGATTCCGGGAGTGAGCCTGACGGTTCTCGACCAGAATTGCTGCGGTATTGCGGGAACATTCGGATTCAAGAAGGAGTATTACCCTTATGCCCAGGCGATAGGTGAAAGATTGTTCGAAGATATAAAGGCGGCAGCACCCCAGGCCGTGGTGACGGAATGCGAGACCTGCAAGTGGCAGATCGAGATGAGTACCGGCGTTCCGGTTATGAATCCGATCAGCGTGCTGGCCGCCGCAATCATGCCGTAAGCACCCTGCCGGCACCCGGCGCGAACTCCAGCGCTACTACGAAGCATAATGCGCCCTCCAGCAGGCCTTCGAAGAACCACCTGTCTCCCTGCCGGCCCAGCTTGTAGTCTATCGTACAACCGGGATGGACTTCGCGGTAGTAATTGACTTCCAGGTCTTTAAGTATGTGGTTCGAAAGGTATTCGAAAGGTAGGGAATCCACTGCCCATTCGGTATAATAGCAATTGTTCACATGCCCGTTCGTGTCGAATTCGCTGAAGAGGGGCGAGTGGCATCCGGCACTTTCCATGGCCATGTCCTTGGGGACGGCTATCCTGGAGCAATAGGGAAGGGTATCTTCTTCAACATGCATGACGCTGTCGAACGGAAGGTCCCCGCGGAAGATGGAACGGCTGCCGAGGTCCAGCACCGTCCATGCGGAGGTCGCCAGCATGAGGGTGCGGCCGTCCTGTCCGAACATGCGGAAGTTTCGGTGCCAGAGCGGCCCGACCTTCGAACGGGACCAGGTGTCAAGCAATACTTCATCCCCCCAGACTGGAAGTTCGGATATCTGGATATGGATACGGTTCAGCACCCACGAGAGATTATGCTCCCTGAGGGTGTCGTAGCTTACTCCGCAGAGCGCGGAACCCTTATAAGCGACTTCCTGTATGTGATTCTGGAGGAAGAAAGGCTTGAGCCTGCCTTCGATGTCCGTTTCATAGCTTTGTATGGAGATGGATTCGTGTACCTTTTTTTCCATGCGGCAAAGTTAAGGAAAATCGTTATATTTGTAGAATATGACAGAGAAATCATTCGGTTTTATGCGGGTAGCTGCCGCTTCGCCAAGGGTGTGGATAGGCAATCCCCGGAAGAATGCGGAGGAAATAATCTCCATGGCAGCCCAGGCCCTTTCCAGGGAAACTTCGATACTGGTATTCCCGGAACTTAGTGTCACCGGCTACAGTTGTGCGGACCTTTTCGCCCAGGACATCCTCATCTCCGGGGCCGAAGAGGCGGTGGCTTCGATAGTTGCCGAAACTGCCGTACAGGCTGCGGCCGCTCCGGGCGGTGCGTCAGTGCTTTTGGCAGTAGGTGCGCCTGTCCGCCATGCAGGCAGGTTGTACAACTGCGCCATCCTTATCAAAAACGGGCGCATACTCGGGATCATACCCAAAACCTATCTGCCGAATTCTGCCGAATTTTACGAGATGCGCTGGTTCCAAAGCGGGGATAAATTAATTGATCCCCAGCCTTTTATATATGCTGGTCAAGAAACTACTTTAGGTGTGCGCCAGTTGTTCAGGATTGGCTCTGCAGTAGTGGGAGTCGAGATCTGCCAGGACCTGTGGGTACCTCTTCCTCCCAGCACCTATGCCGCCCTTGCCGGTGCGAATGTCATCTTGAACCTCTCCGCATCGAACGAGGCCCTGTGCAAGCAGGACTACCGCAGGATGCTGGTGCAGAGTGCTTCCGCAAGGCTCAACGCCGTTTACGTGTACAGCAGCAGCGGTTATGGCGAGAGCACCCAGGATCTGGTATGGGGCGGTTCGTCCATCATAGCGGAGAACAACACTGTACTGGCAGAGAACGTCCGCTTCCAGCGCGGCAGTTCCGTAATATGTGCGGATGTGGATCTGTCTAAACTCGAAGGCGTCCGCGCCAGGAACGTCAATTTCAAGGACTCTTTCACTACAGGGTCGGGTTTTGTGACTTTGGAAGCCGGGGAGCCTTTTCCGACCGATTTCGGAAAGGAGTTCCTCCGCAGGGTCGAAGCCCATCCGTTCGTGCCATCCGGCGATAAGGCGGAGCTCGATGCTAGATGCCGCGAGATACTCAGCATACAGACCCTGGGTCTGTGCAACCGCCTGGAGCATATAGGCTGCAGGACGGCAGTCGTCGGCATATCCGGTGGCCTGGATTCCACTCTCGCCCTCCTGGTTACGGTCCTGGCCTTCGATGAACTGGGATGGGACCGCTCCCGCATCATCGGCATCACCATGCCAGGTTTCGGCACTACCGTGCGTACTAAGGGCAATGCCGACATACTGATGGAAAAGCTGGGGGTGACACGCAGGGAGATATCCATAGTCCCTTCGGTCACAAGGCACCTGGAAGACATCTCCCATCCTCTTGACAATCATGACGCTACATATGAGAATGCCCAGGCCCGCGAACGTACCCAGATACTTATGGACGTGGCTGGCCAGGAAGGCGGCATCGTCGTCGGTACAGGCGACCTTTCGGAACTCGCGCTGGGATGGTGCACATACAACGGCGACCACATGAGCATGTACGGGGTCAACGCCTCGGTGCCCAAGACCCTGGTCCGCACCCTGGTGCGTTGGGCTGCGGATAATCGGTTCGAAGACGCCAGGGATGTACTTGAAGACATCGTGGCGACTCCGATTTCCCCTGAACTGGTGCCTGCTGCCTCGGATGGAACCATACTCCAGGTCACTGAAGATATCGTCGGGCCATACGAACTCCATGATTTCTTCCTGTACCAGGTGATGAGGTGGGGATTCAGCCCCGCAAAGGTGTTTTTCCTCGCCCGTAAGGCCTTCGAAGGATCTTATGATGCTCCTACACTCAAGAAGTGGCTGGATGTCTTCTATAAACGATTCTTTTCACAGCAGTTCAAGCGCAGCTGCCTGCCGGACGGACCGAAGGTTGGAAGCGTATCCCTTTCTCCAAGAGGGGATTGGCGCATGCCTTCCGATGCCTCCGCTGATTTCTGGCGCGAGGAATTGAAAAAAAGTTAAAAAATATTTGGAAATTAAACGCAATTGAAATACCTTTGCAATCCCAATCGGGGACCCGTTAGCTCAGTAGGTAGAGCACATCCCTTTTAAGGATGGGGTCTCGGGTTCGAGCCCCG
>CAJOQW010000140.1 GCA_905236955.1 uncultured Bacteroidales bacterium | reverse complement strand
ATGAGGTCGGTGACGTACTTGAGGTCGGGACGGTCTTCGAGAGCCTTCTCGAGACCTTCCTCGTCGATGACCTCCTTGCGGGCTGCGTTCACGAGGCAGGCACCCTTGGGCATGCTGGTGATGAGGTCGTAGCCTATGCTCTTGATTGTTTCGGGAGTGGCGGGGATGTGCACGGACACGAAGTCGCAGCTCTCGTATAGATGCTTTACGCCGGCGGCGGGCTCGGCTCCCATTTCCTTGATTTTCTCCGCAGGGATGAAAGGATCGACTGCCATGACCTTCATGCCGAGTGCCTCGGCCTTCTTGCCGACGAGCCGGCCCACGTTGCCGTACGCCTGCACGCCCAGCTTCTTTCCCATGATCTCGGAACCTGTGCCGGGAGTGAACTGCCCGCGGGACATGTAGATCATCATGGCGACTGCCAGTTCGGCCACGGCGTTGGCATTCTGCCCGGGAGTGTTCATCACCACCACCTTGCGGGCCTTGGCGGCCTCCAGGTCCACGTTGTCCACTCCTGCTCCGGCACGGACCACGACCTTAAGGTTGGGAGCTGCTGCAAGCACCTCTTCGGTGACTTTGTCGGAACGGATGATAAGGGCGTCGTACGGAGCCACGGCCTTCACGAAGTCGGCCTGCTCCGCATACTTCTCGAGAGTATCGACGGCATGCCCCTCCCCGGTGAGGATATTCTTTATGTCCGCCACAGCTGCGGCGGCAAAGGGCTTTTGGGTTGCGATTAGTACTTTCATAGTTTATTTCTTGGAGGATTCAAAGTCCTGCATGGCCTTTACCAGCACATCGACGTCTTCCTGCGAGCAGGCGTTGTAAAGGGACGCGCGGAAACCGCCCACGCTGCGGTGGCCCTTGATGCCGACGATGCCGCGCTCCTTGGAGAATGCCAGGAAGTCTTCGGAGAGGGCTTCGTTGCCTTCCGTCATCACGAAGCATACATTCATGATGGAACGGTCTTCCTTGACAGCGGTGCCGCGGAACAGGCTGTTGCGGTCGATCTCGGCATAGAGGGTATCCGCCTTCCTGACATCCATCTTGTGCATGACGTCCACACCGCCGAGGGCCTTGACCCACTTGAGGGTTTCGTTCATGATGTAGATGCTGAATACGGGAGGGGTATTGAACATGCTGCCCTTGTCGATATGCACGCGATAATCGAGCATGGTGGGGAGATAGCGGCTGACCTTGCCGAGGGTGTCTTTCCTGATGATAGCGAAGGCTACGCCGGCAGGCCCGGCGTTCTTCTGGGCGCCGCCGTATATCATCTCGTACTTGCTTACATCAACCCTGCGGCTGAGGATGTCGGAGGACATATCCGCTATGAGCGGTACCGGACAGTCCATGTCATGCTTGATCTCGGTGCCGTAGATGGTATTGTTGGTTGTGATATGCAGGTAATCCAGGTCTTTGGGGATCTCGTAGCCCTTGGGGATATATGTATAGTTCTTGTCGGCGCTGGATGCGATGGCATAGGCGTTGCCCAGGCCGGCGGCCTCCTTGAGGGCCTTCCTGGCCCATACGCCAGTCTCGAGATAAGCCGCCTTGCGCTCGAGATAATTCATAGCCACATACAGGAACTGCATGCTGGCTCCTCCGCCGAGGAAAACGACTTCATAACCTTCAGGGATATCGAGGAGCTCCTTCCAGAGGGTGCGGGTTTCATCCATGATGGCTTCCCATTCCTTCGTACGGTGGGATATTGAAAGGAGGGAGACGCCTGTACCCTTGAAGTCTTTGATGGCTTCAATTGCATGGTCGTACACTACCTGTGGGAGGAGGCACGGACCGGCATTGAAAACATGAACTTTATCCATTGCTTTAAAAATTTGGTTATAATTTTTAATATTGGTTTGAATTGTCTTTAAATATAATCAAATTATTTGATATTTCTTCTACCTTTTCCTCCAAACTTAAAGGAATGTCGATTTCCATCGAGCAATCTTCAGAAAAATCCCTTTTTACGACGGAAAGATTATAATTCTTAAGCATTCTTTCGACGGCAGGCATCTGATCGTAAGAGAAGCGGAGCCTTATGCGGCGGGTTGCCGTCCTCTCTTCAGGAACCGCATTCGCAAGGGCGTCTGCGGCCGCGGCCCTGTAAGCGCGGATAAGCCCAGGCACCCCGAGGAGTATGCCCCCGAAATAACGCACCACCACCACCAGGACGTCCTGGAGGCCGGCCGAATCTATCTGCCCCAGTATCTGCCTCCCAGCGGAACCAGACGGCTCGCCGTCGTCGCTCGAACGCCATTCCCCGGAAAAGAGACGGTATGCATAACAGTGGTGACGGGCTGCATGATGTTCTTTCTCAAGCGATTCCAGAAGCGGTTTGACCTCCCCTGCCCCCGAGATGGGGAAAGCATAGCCTATGAAACGACTTCCCTTGTCCTTGAAAAGGCCTTGGGAAGGAGCTGCAATAGAGGTGTATTTATCGCTCATCATGTTACCAAATTTAGCAAAATTCTCTTATATTCGCATTATGTTTTACAAGTATCGTGTCTCTTTGCAGGGCATCAAGGGCTTTTTCCGCGTATATGTCGTGAGCGGCACCAATTCCCTCTACACTTTCCACAAGCAACTCAGGGCGGACCTCGAATTCCCGCAGGACCAGCCGATCCTTTTCAAGGCTCTCGACGCCCAGGACGGGGTCATAGCCCGCTATGCGCTCATCGACCTGGGATTCAAGGCGGTGGACGAGGTGAGCATCGAAGACACGGTGAAGGCCGGGGTCGCGAAGTTCATATACTTCTACGACATAGCCTCCAGAAAGAGCGTAATGATAACATTCGAGGGCCCCTGCGAGGTCAAGGCGTCCCTGCCCACCCTGCTGGAAAGCAAAGGGCCCCTTCCAATAGAATTCGAGAACGGCTACGTGGCATTCGAAGACCTTCCCGACGACAAGAAGAAACCAGCCCTGCCTGCCGAAGACGAGGACGAGGACGACGAGGATGAAGTCGATGAATACAAGGAAGAGGAAGAGATGATCTACGACGAAAAAGAATAAAAAAATCCCCGGCCGCAAGGTCGGGGATAATCATTTGCGAAGGGTCCGCTATTCCTCTGCGGCAGGTTCCGCATAGGGAAGCACCTTGAGCAGGTCCACATCGAAGACAAGGGTCTGGTTGGGTCCAATCTCCCTGGGAGCGCGCTCGCCGTAAGCAAGGTCGGAGGGGATGAAGAGCTTTACCTTGCCGCCTTCGCCGATGAGCTTCATGCCTTCGGTCCAGCCCTTGATCACGCGCCCGAGGACGAAGCGGATGGAATCCTTGTCGGGAGTGACTTCGTCGAATACGGTTCCGTCAAGGAGAGTGCCCTTGTAACGTACCCAGACAGTATCCTGGTCATTGGTAGGCTTGACATCGCTGCCGGGATCCAGTATCTTGTACTGGAGGCCGCTCTCGGTTTCCAGGACACCCTCTTTCTTCTTGTTGGCGGCAAGGAACTTGTCGCCGGCTTCCTTGTTGGCGAGCATCTTCCGGTTCTGACGATTCTCGAGATAGTCGTTGAACAGACGGTTCATATCTTCGGGATTAACCTTGAACTGCTTTACGAAATCTGGGTCGCCGGGGTTCCCTTTGGCCTTGACGAAATCGTCCATACCCTTCTTGATCTGGTTCCAGTTGAGTTCGCCGAAATCATAGTTCTTGAGGAACTGGCCATACTGGATGCCCACGAGGTAGGAAACGGAATCAACCGTAGCCCTGGAGGGGGTGAAATCTTTTGCCGTCTTTACTTGTCCGGCGGCTGCGGGAGCATTCTCCTCCCCTTCTGCAGCCTTTTCCTTAGGCTGGCATGCAACCACTGCAAGCCCCATGAGAAGGGCTGCGAATAATTTGTTAGTCTTCATTGTTATACGTTTATTTTAAAAGTTCCTAAAGTTCCCATGCCAGGGCCGATGCGCCGAGGATGGCGGCGTCGGACTCCTTGAGCTGGGAGAATAATAACTTGACCTTGCCGCGCCAGAGCGGAAGGACATTCTCGTTCATCGCCTTGAGGGTGGGTTCATACAGGAACTCCCTGGCCCTGGCGAGACCGCCGAAGAGGACGATGGCCTCGGGAGCCGAGAACTCCACGAAATCGGCGAGTTTCTCGCCGAGGATGCGACCCGTATAATCGAACACCCTGAGAGCCAATGCGTCGCCTTCCTTCGCCGCCTGATAGACGTCCTTGGAGGTAATGGCCGGCACTTCGCGCAGCACACTTGGTTCGTCGGGGTTCATGTCCAGCCAATCCCTGGCGGTACGGGCTACGCCCACAGCCGAACAATACGCCTCCAGGCAACCGTACTTGCCGCAGCCGCAAAGGCGGCCGTTGTGGCGGACGGCACAGGTATGACCGAGCTCTCCGGCGAAACCGTCGGAGCCGTAAACCACCTGTCCGTTGATGACGATGCCCGACCCTACGCCCGTGCCGAGGGTTATCATGATGAAATCCTTCATGCCCTTGGCCACGCCATAGGTCATCTCACCCACTGCAGCCGCATTGGCGTCGTTGGTGAGGGCGACCGGAATGCCTCCGCATTCGTCGGAAAGGATACGGGCGAAATCGACGCTGCCGTGCGCCGCCCAGGGAAGATTCGGGGCGAAAGCGATGCTGCCCGTGTAATAGTTGCCGTTGGGGGCTCCCACTCCTATGCCGCGTATTTCCCCCTGCTTGCCGGCATCGGCGACGAGGCCGGTCACGGCCTGGGCCAGTTCCCTGATTATCACGTTTGCATCGGTGCTGGGATTGGCCTTTATGACACTTTGCGCCAGAACGAGCCCGCGGGCGTCGACGACACCGAGCTTGCTGCTCTGTCCGCCGATATCGATGCCTACTACGAAGTCTTTTGCCATGGCTTAATCTACCTTGATATCCTTGTTGACGTTCTTACAGCCTGCTATCGCATAATATAACAGGAATGCGAGCATGGCGATGACCAGCCAGTAGCTGTTCATATAGCCGAAGTTCTTTGCGAGGAAGTCCTGGATGAGGGGCATGATGCCGCCGCCGACCACGAAGGTCATGAAGATGCCGGATGCCTGCTCGGTGTACTTGCCGAGACCCTCGGTGGCCAGGTTGAATATGCCGCCCCACATTATCGAGGTGCAGAGGCCGCAGAGGAAGAGGAACAGGGCCTTTACCGGAATGCCCGGGGTGAGGAAGAAGCCGTCGCTCACGCTGTATCCGGGCATTGTCATGGTTACACTCTTGGGGAGCATGATGGCTATGAGTATGAACAGGATGGCGACCGAGGAAGTGACCGCGAGCTGGGTCTTGGTGCTCACCTTTCCGCTGATGACCGAACTGCAGAGACGTCCTACGAACATGAGAAGCCAGTAAAGTGCGGCTATGGCCCCTCCGATGGCGGCTCCGTTCACCTGGATGCCGGCCCCTTTGGACGATGCGTCCGAAAGGAAGAAATTAAGCTGTGCGGGGATACCTATCTCGACACCCACATAGAAAAATATCGCAAGGGCTCCGAGCACCAGATGGCGGAAATGCCAGGCGGAACTCTCCATCTTGACGGCATTGCGTTCCTGTGCGGGCTCGGGGATCTTTACCAGGGATATGATGACGAAGGAAATTGCGAATACGGCCATTGCGATGAACAGCAGCGGGGTGACGTCGCTCATCGCCGTCTTTTCCGTAACAGTACCTATGAGGGCCCCTACGAGAAGAGGGGTGAGAGTGCCGGTGAGGGAGTTGCAGCTGCCGCCTATCTGGATGTACTGGTTGCCCTTGTTGCCGCCGCCTCCGAGGATGTTGAGCATCGGGTTGACGACCGTGTTGAGCATGCAGACGCAGAAGCCGCAGATGAATGCTCCGAGAAGATAGACGTAGATGGCCGCGTTACCTGCACCCTGCAGGCTTGATATCCACTGCACGAGGATTCCGATGAAACCTGTCGCGAGCGCGATGAGGGTCGTTTTCTTGTAACCCACCTTGACCAGCATCTTGCCTGAGGGGATGCCCATGATCAGATAGGCCGCGAAGTTCATCATGTTTCCCATCATTCCCGCCCAGGCATACTGGCCCTTCCAGATGTTGCCGAACGGGGCCGCCATGTTCGTCACGAAAGAGATCATCGCGAAGATGAAACACATCGTTACGATGGCGACGATATTCTTATTCTTTGCCATAATATTGTATAATTAGATTGCT
>CAJOQW010000139.1 GCA_905236955.1 uncultured Bacteroidales bacterium | reverse complement strand
TTCAACCGCATTTATTTCATAATGGCGGATTTTCTGCAGATCTTCCGGGGATATCCCCCCGGGGAAGATGAAGAGCCGCGAACTCTTTATCTTCACCTGCGCCGAAGGATCGAGGAGCCGCACGCAATCGACGGCGGACGCGGCCCTTTGGTCGAACTGTCCGGGAAGATATTCGATGGCAAGGCAGCGCGCCTCTTCCGGGAGGCCGAGGACAGCTGTCCCGGGCCCTTCAGAGACCGTCACCTGGTCCGAAGCCCTTTCCCCGAACACCCTCCAGAGGGCATCCTTGAGGAGGTCTTCCCCGAATCCTTCCAGATCATACACATTCAAAATACGGAGACTTCCGAGCGAGAGGGAAAGATTCTCGTTCAACTCGGAGAGCATCCCCTCGGCTTCAGCCCTGAAGCCGGGACTCTTCTCGACGAAAACACGATGGAGCTTTGTCATCTCGCGGCGGGAGGAAGGGTTGTGTCCTTTATCTTTTCAGCCTGGGAACGGCGGAAACCATCCAGTTTCGAAGCAAGCTCCGGATTATCCAGCGCCAGGATCTCCACCGCAAGGAGGGCGGCGTTCTTCGAACCGTTTATGGCTACTGTCGCCACCGGTATGCCGGACGGCATCTGGACGGTGGAAAGGAGGGAATCCATGCCTCCGAGCCCCTTGGTCATCACCGGCACCCCTATCACGGGCAGCGTGGTGTAGGACGCTATCACTCCGGCGAGATGCGCTGCGCCGCCGGCGCCGGCGATCATTATCCGGGTGCCCCGCTGACGGGCACCGCGGACATATTCCGCAAGGAGTTCAGGGGTCCTGTGGGCGCTCAGGACCTTTTCTTCATACTCTACTCCGAAAGAGGCGAGCGTCTGCGCAGCACCCGACATTACTTCGTAGTCGCTGGCAGATCCCATTATGATTTCTACTCTCATAACTGATGTATTATAATTTTTCTACGATTTCCTCTACGACCCGGGGGAAATACTTCATTTCCAGTACGTGTTCCTTGGCCGCGATGTCGTCCGCAGTATCCTCCGGCGAGATCGGCACCTTGAACTGGGCGATGATCTCCCCGCAGTCCACTTCGGGCGTAACATAATGGACCGTCATGCCGGTTTCTGTCTCGCCGGCGGCCTTGACGGCCTCATGGACCCTGTGCCCGTACATCCCCTTGCCTCCGAATTTGGGAAGGAGTGCAGGATGGAGATTCACCACCTTGCGGGGGAACTCCTCGATGAGATAAGTCGGGAAGACCGGAAGGAAGCCGGCAAGTACGATGAAGTCTATGGAATACCTCCCGAGTACGGGAATGACCGCAGAAGGGTCCGCAAGCCGTTCCTTGTCGAAAGTGACTGAAGGCACGCCCAGATTGCTTGCCCTTACGAGGGCGAAAGAGTCCTTACGGCTGCTCACCACAAGCGCGACCTTGGCCCGGGCCGAGGTACCAAAGTGCCTGATCAATGCTTCACAATTGGTACCGTTGCCTGAGACGAAGACTGCGATGTGTATCATACCCTTGACAGATAATCTTTCAGGTCCTGTTCAACACTGGCTGCCGAGTACTCTTCCTTCAAGAACTTTTCGCCGGTGATGTGTTCGTACAATTCAATGTAACGGTCGGTTATCCCTGATACAACCTCCGGGGTCATTTCGGGTACCTTCTGTCCGGCCCGGCCCTGGAAGCCGTTGGCCATGAGCCACTCCCTGACGAATTCCTTGGAGAGCTGGCGCTGGGGTTCCCCCTTGCGGAGCCTCTCTTCATACCCTTCGGCGTAGAAATAACGCGAGGAGTCGGGGGTATGGACTTCGTCCATCAGGATTATCCCTCCGTCCTTCTTGCCGAATTCATATTTGGTATCCACCAGGATGAGGCCGCGTCCGGCCGCGATTTCGCTGCCGCGCTTGAAGATGGCCCTGGTGTAGGCTTCGAGCTGCGCATACTCTTCCGGGGTAGCCAGTCCCATGGAGAGTATCTGTTCCCTGGAAACATCCTCGTCGTGCCCCTCGGCCGCTTTGGTCGTGGGGGTGATCAAAGGCTCGGGGAAAGCCTGGTTCTCGACCATTCCCTCTGGGAGCGGAACGCCGCACAATGTGCGCTTTCCCGCCTTGTATTCCCTCCAGGCGTGGCCTGCCAGATATCCGCGGATGACCATTTCTATCTTGAAAGGTTCGCACTTCATCCCTACGGTCACCGCAGGATTGGGAACGGCCGTCTTCCAGTTTGGAAGGATGTCACTGGTAGCGTCAAGGAACTTGGCTGCTATCAGATTGAGTATTTGACCTTTGTAAGGGATGCCGGCCGGAAGGACCACGTCGAAGGCGCTGATCCGGTCCGTGACCACCATGGCCAGCATGTCACTGCCTACTTCATATACGTCGCGGACTTTTCCGACATACTTGTCCCCCTGGCCGGGGAGATGGAAATCGGTACTGGTAATTGCGTTCATTATGATGCAGCTGCAATTGAAAGTGCGAATATAACGAAAATTATTGATTACTTTTGCAGTAAGTTTTCAACAATATGTCAACATCAGCCCTAACAGCCCTTTCCCCCCTTGACGGCAGATATGCCTCCAAGACTTCAGCCCTTCGCGGGTACTTCAGCGAATCCGCACTCATCCGTTACCGTGTAAGGATCGAGGTGGAATACTTCAAGGCCCTCTGCGCGATCCCCCTCCCCCAGCTGGAAGGTGCGGCGACGGAAGGGCTCGACTCTTTGTGGAAAGATTTTACCGCGGAAGATGCCGCAAGGGTCAAGGAGATAGAGCGCACCACCAACCACGACGTCAAGGCCGTGGAGTACTGGATAAAGGAACGCTTCGCCGCCATGGGGCTGACGGAATGGAGCGAATTCGTCCATTTCGGCCTCACCTCCCAGGACATCAACAACACCGCCCAGCCCCTGATGCTCAAGGAGGCGCTGGAAGATGTCTATGTACCGGCCCTCGAAGAAGTGGTCGCAGCGCTTGAAGCCCGTGCGCAGGAGTGGGAAGATGTCCCGATGATGGCCCATACCCACGGACAGCCCGCATCCCCTACAAGGCTCGGGAAGGAATTGAGGGTGTTCACAGTGCGTCTGCGCGAGCAGATGTCCGCCCTTGAGGCCCTCCCCTGTCCCGCCAAGTTCGGCGGGGCGACAGGAGGGATGAACGCCCACAAGGTGGCTTATCCGATGGTGGACTGGCCGGCCTTCGCCGAAGGATTCGTGGCCTCGCTCGGCCTCAGGCGTTCATATCCCACCACACAGATAGAGCATTACGACGGCCTGGCGGCAATATTCGACTGCCTGCGCCGCATCAATGTCATACTAACCGACCTGTGCCGGGACGTCTGGACATACATCTCCATGGAGTATTTCCACCAGAAGGTAGTTGCGGGCGAGGTAGGTTCTTCGGCCATGCCGCATAAAGTAAATCCTATCGACTTCGAGAATGCCGAGGGCAATCTGGGCATGGCCGATGCCGTGTTCACCTTCCTCTCGCTCAAGCTGCCAGTCTCCAGGCTCCAGCGGGATCTTACCGATTCCACCGTCCTCAGGAACGTGGGAGTTCCTCTGGGACACGGGATGATAGCTTTCGCATCCATCAAGAAAGGCCTCGGCAAACTCATCCTGAACCGCACGGTCATCGACGCGGAGCTCGACCGCAACTGGGCCGTGGTGGCGGAGGCCCTTCAGACCATCCTGCGCCGTGAAGGCTACCCAAAGCCATACGAGACACTCAAGGCCCTCACACGCACGGGCTCCGGCATATCCAGGGAGACTGTGGAATCCTTCATCGACTCGCTTGACGTCCCCGAAAGCGTAAAGGCCGAAATGAGGGCCATAACCCCGGCCTCATATACCGGTTATTGATCCACCGGACGCTATCTTTCGATTATGGTGTCGCGGGCCGGCCCGAGCGAGATTATCGAAATGCGCACCCCGGTAACCTTCTCGACGAATGCGACATAATCGTTGAATTCCTTCGGAAGCAGGGCCTCGTCGGTAATGCCTTCAAGCTTGCAGTGCCATCCTTTCATTTCGGTATAAACCGGTTCGACGGGAGCGTCGGTCTCGGCGGGCACCTCGCAGATGGTTTCTCCCTTTAGTCTGTAAGCGGTGCATACCTTGATGGTTTCAAAGTCGTCAAGGCAGTCCGCCTTCATCATCACGAGGTCGGTGACCCCGTTTATCATCACGGCATACTTCAGCGCCACGAGGTCCAGCCAGCCTGTCCTGCGGGGACGCCCCGTGACGGCTCCGAATTCATGGCCGGCCGCACGGATTGCATCGCCGGTGGCGTCGAAGAGTTCGGTCGGGAACGGCCCCTCGCCCACCCTGGTGCAGTAAGCCTTGAAGATGCCGAACACCTTGCCGATGCGTTGAGGGGAAACCCCGAGGCCGGTGCAGACACCTCCGATGCTGGTGTTGGAAGAGGTCACGAAAGGATAGGAGCCGTGGTCGACGTCGAGCAGGGTGCCCTGGGCGCCTTCGGCCAGCATGGGCTTCTCCGCCAGCCATCCGTCCACGAAATACTCCCCGTTCACCAGGGAGAAGCCGCGCAGGAATCCGACCGCATCGAGGAAGTCCGCGTCTTCCTTGTCGGGGTCGCACTCGAAACCCAGCGAGGCGATCTCGGCGACATGACGGGCCTTCAGGTCCTTCCAGCGTTTTTCGAAATCGGGCCGGAGGATGTCTCCTACGCGCAGGGATACGCGCGCAGTCTTATCGGTATAAGTCGGG
>CAJOQW010000138.1 GCA_905236955.1 uncultured Bacteroidales bacterium | reverse complement strand
GGTGCAGGGTTCTTTTTTTTCGCTCTGTGGGGCCCGGTCTAACGGTACAGGAAGCGCTTGATGCTCATCTTCGGGGTCTTCTCGAAGGGCTCGGTGCGGTTCTCCACCTTCACTATCTTGCTGTAAACGGGAAGTTTGTGGTTGGCCGCCACCCTGATGTCCTCCAGCACGCCGGCAACGTCGCCTTCGCCGAGTCCGGCCTTCTCCATCGCCTTTGGGTCGAGATAAACGAGGGCGACGAGTTTGCCTTCCCGGTCCACTACGACGCTTTCCGCCACATAGGGCTGGTTGTTCAATACCGCCTCCACTTCCTCGGGATAGATGTTCTGGCCGTTGGCACTGAGTATCATGAACTTGCTGCGGCCTTTTATGAAGATGAAGCCGTCGCTGTCCATGATGCCGAGGTCGCCGGTTCGAAGATAGCCATCTGGAGTGAAGGCATTCTTGGTCGCCTCTTCGTTCTTGTAGTAACCGATGCAGATATTGTCGCCTTTCGCCTGGATTTCGCCGACCACGTTCTGCGGGTCTTCCGAGTCGATGCGTACCGTGGTGCAGTCGACCGGACGGCCGCAGGAACCCATCTTGTAGAGCCGGGCATATTCATATGCGAGCAAGGGGTTGGCTTCGGTCATGCCGTAGCCCACGCAATACGGGAACTTGATGCGCTTGAGCCATTTCTCCACCTCGGGATTGAACGGGGCCCCGCCGAATATGAACTCACGGACGTTGCCTCCGAAAGCGGTTAGAAGCCCTTCGCGAACCTTCTTGAACACGATCTGATTAAGGCCCGGGACCTTGGACAGGAACTTGACGGCGGGCTTGTCGAGGGTGGGCTTGATCTTGCCTTTGAAGATTTTCTCCATCACCAGCGGGACACTGATCAGCAGATAGGGATGTACCTCGCTGAAAGCCTTCATGAGGGCTGCCGGGGTGGGAGCCTTGCCCAGCCAGTAGATGGAAGTGCCGTTGCATACAGGATACACGAACTCTATCATGAGCCCATACATATGGGCCATCGGAAGCATGCTGACCATGGCATCGCCTACCGGCATCTTATACTGGCAATAGTCCACGGTGGCGGTGAAGTTGCGGTTCGTAAGCATTACACCCTTGGGATTGCCTGTCGAACCGGAGGTATAGTTGATCATCGCAAGATCGTCGGGCGGAGTCTCGGGAAAGACCACGTCCCGGGCCCTGTAACCGTCCGGATGTCTTTCCGCAAAAACGGCGTCGCGGTTTTCGTATGCCTTCCGGACCACTTCGTCGGCTGCATACAGCAGCGTCCAGTCGTCAACATCTATTACGAACCTCAGGCCGGGGATATCACCCGCATCCATCTTGCTCCACTTCTCGGCATTCGTGAAGAGCCCCACAGAATCGGAATGGGCGGTAAGGAATGCGACGTTATCGGGTAGGAAATCATTCAGGATGGGAACAACCACGGTCTCGGCGGTTATCACCGAGACATAGGCCATGCCCCAGTGGGAACCGTTCGCAGCCGAAATGGCGATATGGTCGCCTTTCCTTATGCCGGCGGCATCGAAGAAACAGTGGAGTTTTTCCACGGTGACGGCCATCTGGCCGAACGTGTAACTTTCGCCACCGACATCATTGAGCGCCGGCTTGTCCCAGTACTTGCGGGTAGCGTCCTGAAGACGCTTGAGATAATGGATGTGAGGATAATCTGCCATGTCAGAAGGTTTTGACCGGTAAAGATAACAATTTAAACAAAACCTCCCAGAACGCGCAGACGCTCGTCAGCCACAATCTTGTCGATTATCGCACATACGAGCTTGAAAGCCCTGGAATCTTCAGTATAGACGGCCGGAGCGGTGAACTTCACCCTGCCCTGCCGGCGCAGTTTCTGGGCGGTGGCCTTCTTCTTGGCGTTGGCCGGATCGTAAACGGCGATGGGATTGCCGCCGAACATGCCGACAATCTTCATGCAGGGGACGTCCGTCTCCCCGTCGCCGAAGTAAATCATGTTTGTATAAGGGATGCGCTTCTTCTCGGCCGCTATCTTCGCATTTACCATCTTGGTGTCATGGGCGCTGGTAATCCCCTTGTTTATCTTGAAGATGAACTGGGTCTTTGCAGTATAGTCGACCGCCACACCCGGCCATCTCGCCTCTCCGTTCCCGTCGTAGATGAAGGTGCCCGCGTATATATGCTTGAATTCGCCGGCAATCGGGGAACCTTCTATGATTTCCTTGAGGCCGGAAGAATTGATATAATGTTCCACCCGCACTCCCCGGGACTTCCCATAGGAATTCACCAGCGGGAACCACTCGCGGACTCCCGGGTACAACTCTATATCCTTGCCGAAGCCCCGCAAAGAATCCTTGCGGAGCCTGATACCTGCCTTTTCGGCTTCGTCGTACATCAACTTCATATAGGCGAGGACATTGCTGGCATCATTCCCGACCGCGATGGCATCGCTCATCTTCCAGAACTCTTCCTTGGTCTTGCCCACGGCCTGGATGAAACCGAACTCCTGCATGTTGCCGGGAGAGAGGGTTCCGTCGAAGTCGTATATCAGGGCTACAATGGGTTTTTTGGTCATGGTTTTCACCCCTTATTTTAGGATTTCGCCACAAAGATGCGAAAAATTCGCCACATTCCCCCTAAAAGGCTTGCCTGCCGGAACAGGCGGAGTATTTTTGTGCAAACAAAATGAAAATGAAACATCCCGATTTCAAACCCGCTACCCGCCAGGAACCCGATCCACATTACCTGGCAAAACTCGAGAACGTCATAAAATCGTATTGGAAAGATACGGCTATCTGCAACTACGGAGGCAGAAAGTACAGTTATGAGGATGTCGCGACCAACATCGAGAAGATACATCTCCTCCTTGAAACGGCCGGTGTCAAAAAAGGCGACAAGGTAACCCTGTGCGCCCGCAACACAGCGGAATGGGCCATAGCTTTCCTGGGTATCAACACCTATGAGGCCGTGGTCGTGCCCCTTCTCGCCGATTTCCTTCCGGACAGCATCAACCACCTTGTGGACCACTCCGATTCAGTCGCACTGTTCGCCGACGAAGACATCTGGAGCAAACTGGACATCGCTAAGATGCCGAAGGTCCGCGCCGCCGTCAACATAACCGACCTGTCCCCCTTCTGGACCGGGCTCGAAACAGTCAAGGAAGCAATTACCGACTTAAACTCAACCTTCAAGGCGAAGTTCCCCGGAGGATTCACCCCCGAAGATGTTCACTATCCTACCGACAACGCCAAGGACCTCGCCGTCATCAACTACACCTCCGGCACCACCAGTGCGCCGAAGGGCGTAATGCTCCGCTACGAATGCTTCTCGGCCACTATAGACTACGGTCACAGGTATCTTCCCAACTATCACGGCGACAGCATAGTGAGCATGCTTCCGATGGGTCATATCTACGGACTCACCTACGAATTCCTCTACCCGCTCTGCGGAGGGGTCTGCGTCTGGTTCCTCGGGAAGACCCCTTCCCCTTCCCTGCTGCTCAAGGCCATGAAGGATGTAAGGCCCTACATCGTCATCACCGTGCCGCTCGTCATGGAGAAAGTCTATAAAAGCGGTGTGGCCCCGGCCCTCAGGAAACTTGGGGTCCTAACGCGTATCCCCGTCCTCAACGACATCGTTTACAAGGCTGCGGGAGAGAAACTCATGGAGGCCTTCGGCGGCAACATCCGCTACTTCATCATGGGCGGCGCCGCGCTCAACCCCGAGGTGGAAAAGGCGTTCCGCAAGATGCGTCTTCCCTACACCGTGGGCTACGGCATGACCGAGGCCGCCCCCCTGCTGGCGTTCCGCTGCTGGTGGGAGTATGCCCCCGGTTCGTGCGGCCAGGCAGTTGACTGCGCTGAGGTGAAAATCGATTCCGAAGACCCGCAACGCATTGCAGGAGAAATACTTGCAAAAGGAACCAACATATGCAGCGGGTACTACAAATACCCCGAAGCCGACTCCGCGGTATTCACCGCTGACGGCTACCTGCACACCGGCGACCTGGGCACACTCGACAGCTGCGGCAACATTTTCATCCGCGGTCGCAGCAAGACCATGTTCCTGAGCGCCAACGGACAGAACATTTACCCCGAAGAGATGGAGGCCGTGGTCAATGCCCGTGAGTACGTGGCCGAGAGTGTCGTTGTGGATCGCGGAGGCAAACTCGTCGCCCTTGTGTATCTCGACCAAAAAGCCATTGAGGACTCCGGACTCGATCCCGAAGCGGTTGCCGACATCCCGGAAGAAATAAGGCGTGTATCCAACAGGCACCTGCCCGGATACAGCCAGATCGCCAAGGTGGAGGTCGTCACCGTCCCGTTCGAGAAAACTCCGAAAATGAGTATAAAACGTTTCTTGTACAGCTAAAATTTCGTACCTTGGTGGTACGATGAAAAAAGTTGGTATTATCCTGGCCGTCCTGCTGGTTTCAATCGCCCTCGGCGCCCAAACCCCTGAACAGACAGGAGGCAAATATTACGCTTATCCGGCACCGGACGGAGTCATCCATCACGCCGCCCCTGCCGGATTCGAGCCTTTTTATATAAGCCATTACGGCAGGCACGGCTCCCGCTGGCTCACGCATGAGGAGCGCTACGACAGGCTGCTTTCATACTTCGGCGACAAGGGGAACCTTACCGCCGAAGGCAAGGTCGTGGCAGCCAAGGTCAAGGCCATCCACAAGGACGGACGGAAGAACGCCGGGAAGCTTTCCCCTGTAGGGGCGTCGCAGCAAAGGGGCATAGCCGGCCGCATGTACAGGAATTTCCCCGGGGTGTTCAGGAACGGATCCGTCATCCATGCCGTAAGCAGCACCGTCGGCCGCTGCATTTCCAGCATGGAGGCATTCACCGGAGAACTCGGGAAACTGGACAAGTCGCTCGCGGTGTATTCTTCCAGCGACCCGGCCCACATGGGTTACATAGCAGGTGGCAGCAAGGAGATAGACGATATGGAAGAGAACCTGTCCTTCCCTATCGGCGCATCCCCCGACCGTCTCGTCTGCGCCTTGTTCAAGGATACTTCCAAGGTAGCTGGCAAGTACTGGCTGATGAAGGAACTGCACAACGCGGCTTCCGACATCCAGGACATCACCCTCAAGACCAGTCTATACGACATCTTCACACAAGAGGAGATGCTCGCGGTCTACGAGAGGAACAATCTGGCCAAGAACACGATAGACGGAGATGTCGTGCGCAACGGCGGTCTCTCAGCCACGGCCAGCATCCCCCTATGGCAGGATATCGTGGCCAGGGCGGATGCCGCCGTCGCCGCCGGGAGTCCCGCGGCCAACCTTAGATTCGGCCACGAAACCTACCTGCTACACCTGGCCGCTTTCCTGCAGCTTGAACGGGAATGGGGAATGGACAAGGTGATACCCATGGCAGCCAATCTCCAGATGGTATTTTACCGCAATCCCGAAGGCACGGTGCTGGTGAAGTTCCTCTTCAACGAGAAAGAAGCCAGGATTCCGGCACCCACCGATATATGGCCATATTACGCCTGGGAAGATGTCAAGGACTATTACGCGACCCGGATCGAGCGTCTGGGGCACCTCCGTACCCTCAATGCCATCAACACCATGGTGGGCACGGACAAGAACAGCACGGCGTCGTCGAGCCGCTTCGGAAAGGGAAGCGAGGAACTGGGCCAGACCTTACCGGCCGTACTCTCCCCCAACGGACAAACATTCTGGACCCCGCAGACAAGGGATGCCGAAAAGAAGGGGGTTTCCCCATTCTACTATTCCGACGGCAAGTTCCAAGGCTTCCGCGCCAGCCATTGGCTCACGGGAGGAGCCGCCCAGGACTACGGTTCATTCACAATAGCCCCTATCTCGGGACGTCTTCGTCTTTCCCCGGAAGAAAGGGCCACGACCTACGACCACTCCCTTGAAACCTCCCATCCCCATTACTATTCCGTCGTCCTCCCCGACGAGCACTTGCAGGCGGAAATGACGGCTACCAGCCACTGCGCCGTCTTCAGGATAACCCCCGGGCATGACGGAGACATCCATATAGTCCTCAACCACAACAGCGACGAAGGGGTGGGGACGGTAAGGATCGACACCCTGAACCATGTGATATACGCCACCAATCCCATCCACAGGATATACCAGGGATGGGGCAAGAGCGCCAATTACAGCGGTCATCTGGTACTGGTTTACAAGGACAGGCCCGTAGATGCCGGAGTGAAGGACGGCATAGCCTATCTCACCTTCGAGGGCAGGAAGACCAGGCCGGTGGAATTCTGCGCCGCCACGTCTTTCACCGGATATGAAGGAGCGATGCTCAACCTGCAAACCGAAATCGGGGACAAGGACTTCGAGGATGTGGCTGCGGAACTCGCAGAAGTCTGGTGCGAAAAACTCCACCGCATTGATATAGAGTCCGACGATACCGCCGCCGTGAACCAATTCTACGGAGCCCTCTACAGGGCCTCGTTCCTCCCACGCGAAATCAGCGACTGCGACGGTTCTTTCCCCCGCTTCGCTTACGGCACCACCATGAAGCGCAAAGGACGGCATTTCACCGACTTCAGCCTTTGGGACACCTACAGGGCCCTTCACCCCCTTCTTACCATCATCGAACCAAACTTGAGCGGAGAATTGATGCAGAGCCTCGCCGACATGGCTTACGAAGGAGGCTGGATGCCCATCTTCCCCTGCTGGAACAGCTACACCTCCGAGATGATCGGGGACCACGCGGCTTCCGTGATCGCAGACGCTTACCTGAAGGGGATACGCAATTTCGAAATCGAAAAGGCCTACGACGGATTGCGGCAGAACGCCTTCGGCACCCCTGCCAGGTACGAGGACTATGCCGAGGGCAAGGGACGCAGGGCCGTCGTGTCTTATTGGGAGTATGGTTACATACCCCTGGAAGACAAGGTGGAAGAGGCTTACCACAAGGGTGAGCAGGTCTCCCGCACCCTGGAATACGCTTATGACGACTATGCCCTTGCCCAGCTCTCGAAAGCCCTCGGGAAAGACTACGACCACAACGTCCTCATGAAACGCTCCGCGTACTGGCGCAATGTCTTCGACCCGGCCATCCGCTGGATGAACGGGCGCCACTCCGACGGCAGGTTCGAGGTGGCCCCCGAACTTACTGCCAACCTTTCCTGGATCACCGAAGGCTGCGACCTGCACTACAGCTGGTATGTTCCGCAAGACCCGCATGGACTGATCGCGGCAATGGGAGGATCCGAATCGGTATGCGGCAGGCTGGACGAACTCTTCGACCGGGGCTACTACTGGCACGGCAATGAACCCTGTCACCAGATTGCCTACATGTACGCCCTCGCAGGCCATCCCGAAAAGACCAGGCAGCGCGTGAGCCACATCCTGGAAACAGAATACGACGACACCGCAGGAGGCCTCCCGGGCAACGATGACGCAGGGCAGATGAGCGCCTGGTACATTCTTTCTTCCCTTGGATTCTATCCGCTCTGCCCGGCTTCCGGCGAATATGTCGTGGGCACGCCGGCTTTCCCCAAGGCTACCCTCAACCTCGAGAACGGAAACAGCTTCACCATCTTGAAAGATGCTTCCGCGCCCGAACGTATCTATTTGAAACACAGCGAAATCCTCGCGGGCGGAAGCCTGCGCCTCAAATAAGCGGGAACTGATTATTTCAGCAACGATTCGCTGCGGGAGATGAACTCCGCCAGGGCCTTGCCCTTGAGCATGCCGTTGGCGAGCAGGGCCAGGTCTATCACCTGATGCAGCAGTTTCTGCCTGCCGGCGGTGCTGTGGCTTTCTTCCTTGGTTTCCTTGCCTTCCCCGTCAGTTCCGGCGGGCTTGTCCACGACGGTCTTGCGTGAGTCCCATATCCTGGCAACCAGGGGATTCTCCATATTGACCTTCACATTGTAACTGGCCGGCATTTCGCCGTAAAAATTCATCCCTCCCCCCAGTGCGCTCATCTCGCGGTAACGGCGCATGAACTCGCTCTGGGTGATGAGTACCGGCGCAGCGCCCTCTCCGAGGTTCTCGGGTTCCACCCACCAGTCGCTGCCTTCGGGAAGGGCCTCCTTGAAGATATCCTGAAGCGCTTTCCTGTCGTCGTCCGACATCTCGGGCTTCACCTTGTCCGCCTTCGGAATAAGATTGCCGACGGCATCCGAGTCAACACGTGCGAAACGGGCATCCTTCAGCTTCTGTTCCATAAGGTTGGCAAAGTGTGAATCCAGTTCGCAGTCCATCAGGAGCACGTCGTAGCCCATATTCTTGGCTGCTTCTATCTGGGTATATTGCTCTTCGGGGTTGGATGCATACAGATATACCACTTTCTTGTCCTTGTCGGTCTGCTCCGGCTCTATGGCCTTG
>CAJOQW010000137.1 GCA_905236955.1 uncultured Bacteroidales bacterium | reverse complement strand
GGCCGGGCAAACCGCTCGTCTTCTTCGGAATAGATGTCATGGCCGGACTCCCGGGAGAAACGGAGGAACTCTTCCTCAAGACCTGTTCCTTCCTTGAACGGATAAAACCCGCCTTCATCCACATTTTCCCGTATTCCCGGCGTCCCGGCACCCCTGCCGCGACCATGCCCGGCCAGGTCCCGCCGGAGGTCAAGGCAGAGCGGGTGGCAAGACTGGAAGATCTTTGCAGACGCTTCCATTCGGAATTCATCGCCGACAACCGCGGAATAAAGGAAAGGGTCCTTTGGGAGTCCCGGGACAAGGATGGCATGATGGGCGGTTACACCGGCAATTACATACGCCAGACCAGGCCATACGACCCTTCAAAGACCAACACTTTCGAAACTATAACAATATCATGAGACTCGGAAACATCATCCTCAGCGGCTTATGCCTGCTGGCAATGCTCCCCGCGCAGCTTTCCGCCCAGGGCGGAAGGATGCGTAACCCTCTGCAACGCACCGATGAGGCTTTCTTCAAGACCGAAGAAGCGCGTCGCGTAGGAGACCAGATCCTCCTTTGGCAAAGGAATACCGGCGGCTGGCCGAAGAACATCGACATGGCGAGGCCTCTTTCCGAATCAGAACGGGCGGCGGTCCTCGCGGACAAGACCCGCATCGACGATTCCACCATCGACAACAACGCCACCTACATGCAGATGCTCTATCTTGCACGGCTCTATCGCGGGACCGGCGACAAGAAGTACAAGGAAGCCTTCGGCAAGGGCCTGGAATACCTGATGGGCGGACAATACGAGAACGGCGGCTGGCCGCAGTTCTGGCCCGTCCAGGCGAACGGCTATGCCGTGAACATCACCTTCAACGACGATGCCATGGCCAACACACTGAGGTTGTTCCGCGACATAGCCGACGAGGCCGAGCCTTTCACCGGCGACCTTACTGCAAAGGCGGTCAAGAAGAAACTGCGCAAAGCCTTCGACAAAGGTATCGAGTGCATCCTCGCCTGCCAGATATTCGTGGACGGGAAACCCACCGTATGGTGCCAGCAGCACGATCCGGTCACCCTCGCTCCCGCTCATGCAAGGGCCTATGAACTGCCTTCTTTCTGCTCCAGCGAGAGCGTGGGGCTCGTAGAACTGCTCATGGACCTGCCGGATCCGAGCGACAGGGTAAAGCAGGCTGTACACGGAGCGATGAAGTGGTTCGACACCTACAAGCTCACCGGAGTCCGTTACGTCAGGGACGTGGAGCACTCCCGCCTCGAGGAGGACCCCGGCGCCACGGTACCGGTCTGGGCCAGGTTCTACGACCTGGAATACTGTGAACCTTATGTCTGCGACCGCGACGGTCTTCCGAGAAGACACCTCGAACAGATCGGCCGTGAGCGCAGGAACGGATACGGCTGGTACAACAGCCGTGCAGCCGGGATATATGAGAAATACGGCGCCTGGGCCGACAAATGGGATCCTGCCGGCAAGGTGGCGGTCAGCCTCACCACCAAGGGCGCGAACGAAAAGGGGCTCATCCAGATGTACAGGGAGCCCAAGCTCGTCAAGGAAGACTTCGATGTCATCGTCTCCCCCGGAGAAAGTATCCAGGCCGCGATAGAGAAGGCTCCCGCCAATCCCACCGAGCCGTTCAAGATCCTGGTCCTGAAAGGATTGTACGAACAAAGGGTGGTGGTTGACAGGCCCAATATCGTGCTGGTCGGCGAATCCAAGGACGAAACCGTCATCAAGTTCCCCGCCCGCAGGGGCCCGGGACCCGGCGTCATCTACTTCAACAAGGGGGCTGACGACTGCGTCCTGTCCGGTTTCACCCTCTACAACGATTACGGGGTAAGCGTCGAAGGGACGACCGCCCATCAGATGACGGTGTGCGGGAAAGGCGACCGTATCATCATCATAAACTGCAATGTCTGGTCGGCGGGCAACGACACCATAGCCCTCTGGCCTGAAGGCGGCGGTATGTCTTATCTGGCAGACCTTGACATACGCAGCCTCGGGGTGGATTTCCTCTGCCCCCGCGGCTGGTGCTATGTCACCAGGTGCAGATTCACCGGTGCGGGACACGCCATCCTCTGGCACGACGGACGCGGCGACAAGAACAAGAAACTGGTGGTGAAGAACTCAGACTTCGACGCCATCCTGCCCACACCGCTCGGGAGGCACCACCATGACGCGGCATTCTACCTGCTGAACTGCCATCTCTCGAAGAACATCCTCGACCAGAACATAGGGCATTCCTACGAAATCGTCGAGATTGACGGGGTGAAGAAGATCCACATCGTCAATGAGAATACCATCTACGACGATCTGTCCAAATTCGACCCCGGACAGTGGGGCGAAAGGGTCTATTTCGAACGCACCATACGCGAAGGAGGCGACAGCGGCTGGCTCAGGAACAACCTGGACGAGATGGAGCATCCCCTCGCCTCTTACTCCATGACCGCGGAATGGACATTCGACGGGAAATGGGACCCTGAAAAGGTCCTGCGCGACCTCGGAAGAATCGTCGCATATTGATTTGGTTTCTTCAAAAAAGTTGTTAACTTGCGGACATGATCCGCAAGTTTTTTTATGTCCTTACGGCCCTTCTCATGGGCCTTTCCGCTGCGCATGCGCAGACGGATTCACTCCGCTACAGCGTTAGCGGCACGGTGAGGGACGCACGAAGCGGCAGTTCCCTCCAGTCTGTAAATGTCTTCATGCAAGGAAGGCATCATGCCACGGTCACGAATGCCGACGGGGAATTCACCCTCAAGTCTGACATTCCGATAGAATACATAAACTTCAGCCATATCGGTTACAGGAACGCCAGCATCCCGGCGGAAGGCGGATACCTCAACGTCATGCTGGAGCCCACCAGCATAGCAATAGCGCCCGCCATGGTGGTCTCAGCCGAACCGCGGCTGCTTGTCCTGGAAGCCATGCGTCACATTCCTGACAACTACACCGCGGAAGACGAGCTCCTCCGGTGTTTCTACAGGGAAACCCTCCAGAAAAGGCAGCGCTACATATACGTATCCGAAACCGTTGCGAGATTATTCAAAACCCCCTATACCCGCGGGGTGTTCCGCGATGCGGCCGCTATCGAGAAGAGCCGCGTCGTGCTGAGCCAGCGGAAACGGGACACCCTCAGCGTGAAATTCCTCGGCGGACCTACGCAGGCCACCGAATTCGATGTTGTCAAGAACCGCGAGATCCTTCTCAGCGAAAGGGAGCTGGCCTACTACAGGCTGGAGATGGGAGAACCCGTCTCGATCGGCGGAAGGCCGAACCTCACCGTGAAGATCTCCCCATCCGCAGTCCTTTCCTATCCCCTTTATTACGGCACCATCTACATCGATTCCGAGACATATGCATTCTCCAGGCTGGAGCTCTCCCTGGACATGCAGGACGAGAACAAGGCGACAGGCGTGATGCTCATCAAGAAGCCTTTCGGGCTCCGCTTCCATCCAAGGGAGCTTTCCGTCACCCTCGATTACCGTAAAGACGGGGACAGGTGGAGGATAAACTATCTGCGTTCAGTGCTGCGCTTCGCCTGTGACTGGCGCAAACGGCTGGTCCATACCAATTACACATCTGTCAACGAACTCGTGGTGACGGACAAACTCCCCGAAGCCGTACCTATCCCACGCAACGAACAGTTCCGCAGCAGGGACGCCCTTTCGGACAAGGCCGCACTTTTCACTGATCCCGATTTCTGGAAAGCATACAATATCATAGAACCATCCACAAGCCTCGAGCACGCAGTAGAGAGATTGATCAAGAGATGACGAAACTCACATTCCTGGGAACAGGAACTTCTTCCGGGGTACCCATGATAGGATGCGACTGCCCCGTCTGTACTTCAACCGACAAACATGACAAACGCCTCAGGGCGTCCGCCCTGGTCGAAACGGGGGGCCTCACGATACTCATCGACGCCGGGCCCGATTTCCGGCAGCAGATGCTTCGTGAGGGAGTGCGCCATCTTGATGCCATCCTGCTCACCCATAATCATATGGACCATATTGGGGGGCTCGATGAGACACGTGCCTTCAACCTCTTCGAAGCGAAACCTGTCAACATCTACTGCGAACCGTATGTACTGGAAAGCCTGAGGCAGATGTTCGGATACGCCTTCGCCGAACCCCGCTACCCCGGAGCCCCGGAGTGGCATATGCACACCATCGACGGTTCCTCCCCTTTCTTCGTTCACTCCAACGCAGGGGAAAAGAAGCTGGTATGGGAAAGCGGCGTGGGTTACCACTACACGCGGCCGACGCAGAAGGAACGGCTCCGTCCGGTCGAAGTCGTCCCCATCCAGGGCTGGCACCACAAGTCCATGGACCAGTCGGTCCTTGGCTACCGTATAGGGAACATCGCATATATAACCGACTTCAACCGTATCGGGGAGGATGAATTCGAAAAACTCTCGGGGCTGGACTACGTCACCGTGAACTGTGTCAAGAAATCCCCGCACTATTCCCATTTTTCACTGGACGAAGCGCTAGCATTCATAGAGAAGGTAGGCGCCGCGGAATCTTACATAACGCACATGTCGCACTTGCTGCCCAGACATGCCGACTTCGAGGCGGAACTGCCCGAACATGTCCATCCGGCGTATGACGGACTCGTGCTGGAGTCAGACTGAAGAATCCAGTATCTCCCGATAGATCCGAAGGGCTTCCGGCCCTAGGTTGTTGGCGGGGTTGGAGCAGAACGCCCTTACTTCCTCAAGTGATGCCGCAGGATTTTCCGACAAGAAGCGCATCAGCCTTTCCCTGGTTTGCCCGGCCTTCTTCCTTGCCCGGCAAACATCGCATTTGCCGCAGTCCCGACCCCCGTCCTGCCCGAAATAGCGCAAAAGATACCGGGAACGGCATTCGAGGGTTTCGGTAATATAGCCGGCAATAGCGTCCAAACGGGCGGCGGACATTTCCTTGAGACGTCCATAATCGGCCGCCTTGAGGTCGAGATTGCCTGGAATTAGCCTTTCGTGGTGAAGGGTTATCACATCGGAACGGTCTCCCGGGACATAACTGATCACATGTTCCAGGGAAAGGCGGTAGAGCAACTGATTCAGTTGTGCGGCATCGATGCCCAGCGACGACGCCAAGGCTTCTTCCCTGACGGGCACCAGATGGTCGAAGACACCGACGTACCCCCTCATAAGCCCTTCCAGGACCGCTACCATCCGCTGGTCGGGGAGATCCACATCGTACAGGGCTCCGCGGTTAAGCAGTATGCGCACCTGAAGGTTGATTTCGGCGTCTTCGGTATATGTAAGATGGCCCGAGCGTTCCAGATACTTCAGGGCATTCCGCACCGACGGCATGCTCAGGGAATACTCCCTGCAGAAGTCTTCCAGGGAAAGTTTCAGTTGCCTCATGCGACCCTGGTCGTATGGGATCTTGAAGAAGACATGCAGTTTCTGATAGATGTCCTCGACATAATCCAGGCCAGGGAAGGACAGGGTCTGGAGCTGGCGCAGACGCCGCACGTCACCGGGATTCCAAAGGAGAACGGCATATGACACCTTGCCGTCGCGTCCGGCCCTGCCGGCTTCCTGGAAATATGCTTCGGGACTGTCCGGGACGTCACAGTGCACGACGAAACGTACGTCGGGCTTGTCTATTCCCATGCCGAAAGCATTCGTGCATATCATTACGCGGATACCCCCATCTTTCCAAGCCGCCTGGCGCGCACCGCGGGTGGCAGAGTCGAGGCCGGCGTGATAGAAAGAGGCGCTTATCCCCATCGACTCCAGGAACGAGGCGGTATCCTCACAGCGGGCGCGGTTACGCATGTAAACTATGCCGGAGCCGGGCACACCGTTGCATATATCCAGCAGCTGCCCCCTCTTGTCCTCGGTCTCCCGCACGACATAATACAGATTCGGACGTTCGAACCCCGACTTCAGCAGAAGCTCCTCCCGGAAACCGAGTTTCTGCATGATGTCCGCGGCGACTTCGGGGGTGGCGGTGGCTGTGAGCGCGATGACGGGGGCTTTCACGGTCTCGCGGAGCGAGCCTATCTGCAGGTAATCGGGGCGGAAATCATAACCCCACTGCGAAATGCAATGGGCTTCGTCCACCACGATGTAATTGATGTCCAGCACTTCGAGGTAGCTGCGGAAGAGTGCCGTCCCCAGCCTTTCCGGCGAGACATAAAGGAATTTGTATCCGCCGTAGGCGGCGTTGTTGAGAGTCAGGTCCACCTGGTGCCGGGGCATTCCCGCATGCACGGCAAGCGCCTTTATCCCCCTTTCTGCAAGCGCCTGCACCTGGTCCTTCATGAGGGCTACGAGCGGTGTGACGACAAGGGCGAGCCCTTCCTTCATCATGGCAGGAACCTGGAAACACACGCTCTTCCCGCCTCCTGTCGGAAGGACGGCGAGGACATCCTTCCCTTCGAGTGCAGCGGAGATGATTTCTTCCTGCATCGGACGGAAATCCTTATAGCCCCAATAACGGGCGAGTATGTCTTTTGCACCGGTCATCTTGACAAAGATAACATTTTTCCGCCAAGCATCGGGGCGGGCTTGATTTTTGCAGAAAAATAATCACAAATAGTAGTGATTACAATTGATTTTGCCCTAAATTTATGCTAAATTTGCGGCTCTGAAAGACAATTATATTATTCCTTGCAATATGGACAAAAAAGAACTAGCCAAGTATGGCATCACCGGGGTTAAGGAAATCCTTTACAACCCTACCTATGAGGTACTCTACAACGAAGAGACCAAACCCGGTCTGGAAGGCTTCGACAAAGGTCAGGTCACCGAGCTCGGGGCCATAAACGTCATGACCGGCGTATTCACCGGCCGTTCCCCCAAAGACAAGTACATCGTCTATGACAAGACCTCCAAGGAGGGAGCTCCCGGCGAAGTATGGTGGACTACCGAAGAATACCCCAACGACAACCACAAGATGTCCGTCGCTACCTGGAGGACTGTAAAGAAGCTTGCCCGCAAGCAGCTCAGCGGCAAGCGCCTCTTTGTCGTCGACGGTTTCTGCGGCACCCATGCCGACACCCGCATGAAGGTACGTTTCATCATGGAAGTCGCATGGCAGGCTCACTTCGTCACCAATATGTTCATCCGTCCCAAGAACCAGAAGGAATTCGACCAGGAGCCTGATTTCGTGGTTTACTGCGCAGCCAAGGCAGAAGTCAAGAACTATGAGGAGCTCGGCCTCCGCAGCAGCACCTGCG
>CAJOQW010000136.1 GCA_905236955.1 uncultured Bacteroidales bacterium | reverse complement strand
CTGCGGATCCCAGTCATCGTCGCCGCGCAGGAGATTGTAGGTATTGTAGAGGACAGAACCGTCGTCGCGGATGAGTTTGAAGGCGGCGATTTGGGCAGTCTTGTCGAGAATGACTGTATTGTACGCATTCGCGGCTCCTACGAAAGCGGGCACACCGTCCAGTGTGACATTGCTCTGGTAGCAACGGAGCCATTCTTCCGGGCGGAAGGTCCAGGAGAGCTGCAGCGGCCTTCCGGCATGGTAGCGGACGTCCACGATGGAGTGTCTTCCAACTGTCTTGCTGAGTGCCTGGACAGGATCGCCGTGCTTGGTGAAAAGGTCGCAGTCGAGCCAGATGCTGCCGGAACGCCCGACTCCGCCGAAGGGCTGGCGCCCATAGAAGTCGGCGTCGCAACCCAGATAGACTGCCGTGCCGTTGAGGGAATCGTCAGTACTCTCGAAATGGCAGCCGACATAAAGTGTGCGTCCCCTGCCGGAAATGGGGCAGAGATTGAGGCGCGCTTCGAAACGTACGTTCTCTACATATATCCTGTCCCCGTGGCTGAATGCGAGCTGGGCCTGGGTTATCGCCGGGCCGCGTTTCGCCCTGTTGAGGGCGGGGTTGCGCGGGTACACGAGGTCGATGTTGCAGTAGTTTCCCATCGTCAGGTCCTTTACCACCATGTCGCTGCCGTAGAAATCGAACATCGTGAAATTACCGACGGCCCCCTGGGACTGGCCCCTTGCCGATGCCAGGACCACGTCCTTGGGGTTGTCGGAGAGGCCCAGCAACTGCAGGTGTTCGCAGCGTACGGTAAGGCCTATCGGGGAACCGGTTCCCTGTGCCGGTACACGTACCTGGGGATCGTCGGGGTCGTCCACCCAATATACCCATGGGGCGATATATACCTTCATGGGCTCGGCTGCGGTGCCGTCGGTGAGTCTGGCTGCCGCATCATTGAAGCTCTTGAAGACGTATGGCGACTCTATGGTGGCGTTGGCATCCACAAGGAAAGCATGGGGCCCGAGTTCCACCTCAGCTCCCTTGTAGCTGATGGTCTGTGCCGACAGTACAAGGGAGCTGAAAACAGCAAAGGAGGTCAGAATCCTTTTCATATCTTCCTGATCCTTAAAAGGATGTATGGTTTGAGGGGCAGACGTACGCTACGATGCTGTACGTCCATGAAACGATAGTTTCCCGGAGTGGGCTCGCCGAGTTCGAAGGTGACGGGCCATGTGGTTATGGTCATGTCCCAAGTGTCGATGATGTCAACCTGGAACTTCTCGCCCTTCTGCGGACGCGCGAAGTCGAGGTTCTTGGTGGGAATGTCGAAAACCCACTCATCCTTCATTTCCTTGCCGAAATATAGAAGGTAGCAGCCGTCTCCCGCTCCGGCGAAGCTGGTATCCCAGCTCTTGTCGGCGAGATAGAGCGGGTGGGGGAGTCCTTCGAGGATGCTTCTCATCAACTTGATCCTCTTCCAGCACTCTCCGTGGAAGTCCCCGCCGAAGGCAAGGTAGTTTGTGCTCTGCTCGCTCTTTCCGTTACCGTCGAGGTTCAGGCATTCGGCATGGGTTGCATATGTTCCTGCAATGAGCGCGTTCCACATGCGGTAGAGTTCCTCTTCGCCGCTGAGGTTGCCCCAGCGGGCCACGAGATTGCCCTCGTAGCATACTTCATCGAAGACAACGGGCTTCTTGTAGATATTCCTTACCGTGCCGGCCCTTCCGGGACCTTCTACCGGAGCCTGGTCCTGGATGCTGCAGTGGGTCACCCATGGTTTCCAGTATGGATAATATGTCGCGGTGTATCCGTGGACCGAAAGGAGGTGGCCGTACGGGTCGGAATCTGCGACGCATTCGCCGAACTTCTCCCAGTCTTCTGCCGGAATCCGTTTAAGGCCGTCCCACTCGTTGGCAAGCGACCACCAGACGTTGCGGAATGAGCCCATGCGGGCGGCTATGTAGCGGAGGTACCTCAGGTTGACCTCGAGCGGCATGCGGTCGAAGCCCCATTTGCCGCCGTCATAGGGGTGGAAGAGGATAAGGTCGCACTCTATGCCAAGGTCGCGGAGCCTGTCGGTATATGATTCTACTTCGCGGAAATAATCGGGATTGAATCGCTCGAAATTCCAGCTGCCGTCGGCCTTCCTCTCGAAGGGATAGGGACCTTCGTAGTCGTAGCTGATGTTCTGCGGGAAGAAGAGGCAGCGGATTTTGTTGAACCCTGATTCTTCCAGCGACTTGAGGGTCCTCTCAGGGTAGCCCTTGGGAGCATGCATCCAACTGTATGAAGTCGTGCCTACTGGGTAGTACCATGTGCCGTCGGCATATTTGAAGTCCGGACCGGCCGCCGAAACGGGCCCGTGGTTGCCTTCGGAGGGGGCTGTGCAGGTGAAGGAACCCTTCTTTCCGTTGAGGGCGCCGACCTTGCTGCGGGTGGTGAATGTCCACCTGCCTTCCTTGTCGGGCATGAAACGTACGAGGTAGCGGCCGTCACCGTCATAGAAACCGGTAACGGTGGTGCTTTGGCCGCCGTTGGTGAAGGTCGCAGTCAGGACGACATCGAACGGGTTGCCTTTGACATTTGCTTCGTAGGCGACTTCGAACCGGCCCCATTTTTCGATTTCCTGCGCTATTGCAGGCATGGTCAAAACGACCATGATGATTACGGAAAGTACTTTTTTCATCGATAAAAGGATTGGTCTTATAAAGTTATGAAAACGTTTGCATTCCTGCAAATATAACACTCTATAAAAGTACACTTCCCTGCCTCATTGTGCCCATGGGGCAGACCGTAAACCCCTTTTATATCTTCCTGATCCGGAGCATCATATAGGGCTTGAGGGGAAGCCTTATCCCGCGGTGCCCAACATCCTTGAAGCGATAGTTGCCGGGCCCTGGTGCCCCCAGTTCAAAAACAGTCGGGCAGGTCGTTATGGTCATGTCCCAGGTGTCGATGATGTCAACCTGGAACTTCTCGCCCTTCTGCGGGCGCGCGAAGTCGAGATTCTTGACGGGTATGTCGAACTCCCACTCTTCCTTCATCTCTTTTCCGAAATAGAGCAGATAATAACCGTCCCCTGCACCCGCCATGCTGGTGTCCCAGCTCTTGTCGGCGAGATATAGGGGGTGGGGAAGTTCATCGAGGATGCTCCTCATGAATTTTATCCTCTTCCAGCTCTCGCCATAGAAGTCTCCGCCGAAGGCAAGGAAATTCGTGCTCGGGATATTCTTGTCTTTCATTTTGATGCTCAGGCATTCGGAATGGGTGGGATATGTCCCTGCGATGAGGGCGTTCCACATGCGGTAAAGTTCTTCCTCGCCGCTCAACTGGCCCCAGCGGGCGGTGGAGTTGCCTTCGTAGCAGATTTCATCGAAGACGACAGGTTTCTTGTAGATGTTCTTCACCGTGCCAGCCCTTCCCGGGCCTTCGACAGGGGCGTGGTCCTGGATGCTGCAGTGGGTTACCCAGGGCCTCCAATATTCGTAATATGTGGCGGTATAGCCGTGAACCGAAATCAGATGATGATAGGGATCCTCTTCGGAAACGCATTCGCCGAATTTGTTCCAGTATTCATGAGGAAGTTCCTTGAGACCGTCCCACTCGTTGGCGAGGGACCACCAGATGTTGCGGAAGGAACTCATGCGGGCGGTGATATAGCGGAGGAAAGTAAGATTGGCATCGAGAGGCATGCGGTCGAAACCCCACCTGCCTCCGTCATAGGGATGATAGAGGATGAGGTCGCATTCGACGCCGATTGCAAGGAGGTCTTCCACATAGGCCTCGATCCTTTGGAAATATGCCGGGTCGGGACGTTCGTAATCCCACGAGCCGTCCGCCTTTTTCTGGAAAGGATAATGGCCCTGATAGTCATAACCGACGTTCTGGGGCATGAAAAGGCAACGGATCTTGTTGAAGCCGGATTCCTCCAGGGATTTTATGGTGCGGGCGGCATAACCTTCGGGTGCTCGCATCCAGCTGTATGCCGTTGTTCCTACCGGATAATAGTAGGTGCCGTCCGCATATTTGAACCAAGTCTTTTCCGCATGCACCGGGCCATGGTTGCCCTCAGAGGGAGGGGTGCAGAGGAAGGAGCCCTTCTTGCCGTTGAGGGCCCTCACCTTGGAGTGGGTAGTGAAGTTCCATTGCCCTTCCTTGTCCGGCATGAAGCGGATGACGAAGCGCCCGTCGCCGTCATAGAAGCCCTTGACGGTCATCGTTTCTCCTCCGTTTGTGAAGGTTGCGCTAAGGTCCACGTCGTAAGGGTTGCCCTTGACGCTGGTGTTGTAGCAGACTTCGAAACGCCCCCATTTCTCGATTTCCTGCGCGAAGCAGGGGAGGGTCAGGATAGCCAGGATGATGGCGGAAAGAACTTTTTTCATTTGCTTTCAGTTAGTTTTGATAAAGTTACGAAAACCTTTGTGTTGTTGCAAGGGTTGAAAGCATAAAAAAGACCGCCCGGAAAGGGCGGTCCTTGTAAGAGAGCGATTTAATTTATATACTAATAATCGCCTTTGCTGAACCCGTAACCGTTCGACATGCCTGCGATGGTCTTGAGTGCGTTGTCATTTACGGGGAACAGGTAAACGGGAGCGGAGGTGTAGTCGAAATCCCTGAAGAAGTTGTCGACATACTCGGTCTTGCTCTTTGCGAGCTGCAAGCCGTATTCCACCTTGGTATAGCCGTCGGCTTCGAGGTCCCTGGCTTCCACGGAGTCGGGATCTATGTGCTTGAACAGTCCCTTGATGGCGAGGTTGGTATTGTCGCCGGCTTTGAGGTTGTCGAGGCTGGTCAGGCCGGCAGCGCTGGCGGCAGCGGCCCAGTCGTCGTTCTCACCGCGCCATCCGGGATAGAGGACGGGATCATCCTCCTTGCCGGCGGGGCACTGGGTGGTGAGGCGGTAGCCATAGAGAGCCTTGGCGTTGACGGTCTTGGTCCATACATAAGCGGGGAACTCGTTGCCGTTCTCGAACCTGTAGTACCCGTCCTTCTCGACGCCTTCGATCATTGCGGCCTGGAGGGTTTTGGTCCTCTTGATGCCGTCGAAGACCTTTCCGGAACGGATCATGGTCCATCTGCGGTCGCCTTCCCCGGCGAACTCGAACATCCTCTCGTCGAGGACGGCGTTGAGCGTCGAGCCGCAGGAGGCTATGAACTGTTCGGTGTTTGCCTTTCCGGCGGGGAAGGAGCGCTCGCGGACCTTCTTTATGTAGCTTATCGCATTGGCGTCCTCGCCCAGGAGTGCGCAGGCTTCGGCATAGCCGAGATACACCTCGGAGATGCGCATCCACGGTCCGTTGATGCCGCTCCGGCGCTGCTTGAGCACATTGGGCTTCACCTGACGGCCTTCGTCCCACTTGTTGTTGCAGGGGCCGCCGCCGCTCGACTTGGAGTTGGGGGTGAAGGGGATTAGTACCTCGGCACCGCCTCCGCTGTGCCCGGTGACACACACGGATACGTCGCGACGCATGTCGTCAGGATCGAAGATACCCCAGTAGAAGGCGGGGTTGATACGACCCTGGCCGTAGGCCTTGCAGGGGAAAGCTTT
>CAJOQW010000135.1 GCA_905236955.1 uncultured Bacteroidales bacterium | reverse complement strand
CTTACCCCGATCACGTTGTAGCCTGCTGCGGTGAGTTCCGCATAGTTGTCGCGGAAGCTGCAAGCTTCGGCCGTGCAGCCTGAAGTGTTGTCCTTCGGATAGAAATAGATGATGGTCTTTTTCCCAGCAAGATCTTCCGACCTCACGAGGTTGCCATCCTGGTCCATGACCTGGAACGATGGCATCTTGTCTCCGATTTGAAGCATGGTCTTTATTGTTTCTTGTCGTAAAACAGCAGAATCTTTTCCAATTCCTCAGGGGAGCGGGCTATGAAGTCGGCGGAGGACAGGTCGGCCTCGGGGCGGTATCCCCAGGTGACCCCGACGGAAGGAATGCCGCCGTTTTTAGCCGTGAGGATGTCGGTAGCACTGTCGCCAACCATGATGGCCTTGGCATCTTTTCTTTCGTAGGATTCCATGATTTGCCGTATAATAGCGGCATCTGGCTTAAGTGGTGCTTCAGGTCTGTTGCCCAAGATTTCAAGCCAGCCCGTTCCGGGGAAGAATTCGTGTATCAGATGCTCGGCCCCAGCCTGGAACTTGTTGGAGGCGACGGCCAGGGCGATGCCTGCCGAGCTGAGCGTGCCTACCAGTTCCTTCATTCCGGGGTAGGGCCTGGTGTGTACGTCTATATGGGAAGAGTAGTATTCCCGGAAATCGGCGAGCGCGCGGTCTATGAAAGGGCTGTCTTCCTTGTACTTAGGCGGAAGGGCGTTGATGACCAGGTTGCGTATTCCGTGACCTACCATCGGGACATATTCTTCCGGAGAGTGAAGGGGGAGGGAACGCAGGGAGAGGGAATGGTTTACCGCTTCACCGAGATCCTTTATGGTATCCAGCAATGTACCGTCCAGGTCGAATATGACGACTTCGTGCCCCATAGCTTGCGAAGTTAGCAAATTCCGTCGGAATTCATTATATTAGCCTGCGAAATGAAGACGCATGTAGTAATCATGGCCGGCGGTCAGGGCACCCGCCTTTTCCCGCTGAGCACCCCGGAAAAACCCAAACAATTCCTCGACCTGGCCGATAAGGGGAGGACTCTCATCCAGCTTACGTACGACCGCTTCCTTCAGCTCGATCCCGATTCTGTTTTCTGGGTCGTTACCTCCGCTGCATATGTCCCCATCGTCCGTGACCAACTGCCCGATATCCCGGCCGGGAATATACTGGCAGAACCGGAACCACGCAATACAGCACCCTGCATAGCACTTGCATGTTGGAAGATAAAAAGTGTCGAAAGGAGTGCTAACATAATTGTTACACCATCTGACGCTTTTGTTTCACGCCCTGATTTATATGCAATTACATTAAAAGAGGCTTTGCGCTTCACTTCTAGACGAAAAGCCATCGTAACTGTGGGTATCAAGCCCTCCGAAGCCCATACGGGTTATGGTTATATCCAGCTCGGACCCCTCGTGAAGGGAGGGGTTTTCAAGGTGGCGGCCTTCAAGGAAAAGCCTTCGCGCGAGGTGGCGGAAAAGTATCTTGCCGACGGAGGTTACTGCTGGAATGCCGGCATTTTCGTGTGGAATCTGCGCACCATCGAGAAGGAACTGCGGATATTCGCTCCGGGTATAGCAGGGGTGATGGATGCAATCGCTCCTTCGTTCAATACCCCTGGGGAGGAGAAGGCGCTTGGGGATCTTTTCCCCCGATGCGAAAAGATTTCCATCGATTACGCCGTCATGGAAAAATCCCCCGATGTTTATACGATCCGTGCGGACTGGCCATGGAGCGATCTGGGCAGTTTTGCGGCCATAGAGGCCGTGACGGGCAAGACCATCCCCCAGGAGGTTAAGGATGCCCAGGAGGCTTATCAGGCGGCAAAGAAGGCAAAATAGAAATAAATACATAATTATGCGTGACTTCAAATACTACACACCGACCGAGGTCGTGTTCGGCAAGGATTCCGAAGAAGCTTTGCCGGGGCTGCTGGGTAAATACGGCGCCCATAAGGTACTAATACATTTCGGTGGCGGCAGCGCTGTGCGCAGCGGCCTCATCCCCGGGATAGAGGAAAAACTTGCTTCGGCCGGGATTCCTTATGTTGAACTCGGGGGAGTGGTGCCCAATCCGCACCTGAGCCTCGTGCATGAGGGAATAGAACTCTGCAAGAAGGAAGGCGTCGATTTCATCCTGGCTGTGGGCGGCGGTTCCGTGATAGATTCTTCCAAGGGTATAGCCTATGGCTTGGCCTATGACGGGGATGTATGGGACTTCTTCGACGGCAAGGCCACACCCGGCGGGTCGGTTCCAGTCGGGGTAGTGCTCACCATTCCGGCATCCGGCAGCGAAATGAGCGACAGTTGCGTGCTGACCAACACCGAAAGGGGACAGAAACGTGGCTGCAACAGCGATTTCTGCAGGCCAAGGTTCGCCATCATGAATCCCGAGCGCACCTACAGCCTGCCGGCTTTCCAGACGGCATGCGGGGTCACCGACATCATGATGCATACCATGGAGCGCTATTTCTCTTCGGACGTGGGCATGGACATTACGGACGCCATTGCCGAAGGACTGGTGCGCACTATTCGTGTAGATGGGGAAGCCTTGCTTAAGGATCCTCATAATTATGAGCTGAGAGCCAATATCATGTGGGCTGGAAGCCTTGCTCATAACGGCCTCACCGGCTGCGGTGCTGCGGCCGATTTCGGCACCCACAGGCTGGAGCACGAGCTCAGTACCATGTACAATGTCACCCACGGCGCCGGACTCGCTGCCATGTGGTGCCACTGGGCAAAGTATGTGCTGGATGTCAATCCTGCCAGGTTCGCCCGTTTCGCCGAAAAGGTGATGGATGTGGAGCCCGCCGGAGATGCGAGGGAAACAGCCCTCAAGGGCATTGCGGCCATGCATGATTTCTACGTCCGCATCGGCATGCCCACCAGCATTCCGGAACTCATAGGCCGCAAGGCGACCGAAGAAGAGATGGCCACCATGGCGGAACGCTGCTCACGCGGGAAGACCATAACGGTGGGAAACTTCAAGGTTCTCGGCTACAGGGAAATGCTGGAGGTGTATCGGCTGGCCAACGTCTAGTTGTCTCCTGCGAAGAAGTCCAGGGAAGATCCCATTATTTTCCGCATCGCGGATTCGTCCTTGAGGGTCTCGAGGGGGAATCCGAAGCATGCGGTGCGGTAACCGGAGCCGGTGTAGAACACGCCGGCCGAAATGTTGCTGCTGCGGTATTTCAGGACCGTCCGTCCCTTGCTGTCGTTGGGCCTTATTCCGTCCGGATTCTCGACACAGTAGCTTATGGGGTTCTTTTCGTTGTATATCTCCATGCTCTCCACCGGGATGAAACTTCCTTGTGCAAGGATAACTCCGTCACGTGAGGCTCTGCTACTTATCCACTTGTATCCCAATACGTTATTAGCGAAGGACTGAACTGAAACTTGATATGAGTTGAAGTCTTCGTCCTTTACCGGATACACCGTGTCCCAGCCGTCGGTGGCGATATTCGCCCCGGAGACCAGGATATGGGTGCCGGCGTCGGCCGCCCCCTTGATGGCTTTCCTGATCCCTTCCGGGAAGACCCTGAACCTGGAACCGTGTTCCGCAGTCCCGATGACGGTGGAAACCTGCTTTCCGCATATTATGTCAAGGGCGAAATAATCCTGTGCGTCCACTGCCGTTTCGAAGGCGGCGGAACTCTGGGAACAGAAGGCATAGCCGAGTTCGAAGAGGGCTTTGCCGTGGACATACGGATAGTCGAAAGTATTCCCGGCGTATGACCGTCCTGCGAAACCGTAGTCAGACCCGCCGAATCCCGGGGCGTTGTTGCTGGCGTATTCCTTCATCCGGCGATGCTCGTAGTCTTCGCCTATGAAGAGGATCTCCTTGCCGTCCGGCACACCGGAATCGAGCCTGTCGTCGAATCCCGCATACTCGGGAGTGCTGAAGTAGGAAGGTCCGCTGACGCGGGTGAAGTTATTGACTACCAGCACTGTACGCGTTGCTCCTGCAGGCTTGCCCACACTGAGTATCTCAGAGGGGAAACTGTCTCCGCCGTCGTTATATGCGACCACCTTGTACGAATAGATGTGCCCCTCAGGGGCGGGGAGGTCGACAGATGTGCCCTTGACAGTCTTGCCGCTGTCCCAACCGAGTCCGTCCACACGCGTGTAAACGGTGTAGCCGGCGGGGTCGGCAGTAGGCTCCTTGGGGTCCTTGACCCCCTGCCAGTTGAGGTGAACCTTGCCGTCCTGGGCGAATGTGGCGGAGAAATCCTTGACAGGCAGCGGCTGGACGGTGTATGAAAAGCCGTAATAGCTGCTGAGGAACTTGAGCAGCCCCTTGTAAACTGCCCTGGACACGTCAAAACGGAACTTCGGGTCCAGACCGTAGCACATGTCGGCGAAGTTCTGGTGGCTGAGAAGCTCCAGGATCATCCCCGGGACGTCGGTGGTCCGGCATTCGGAATACGAACGGTCCCAGAGCTGGCGCCTGCGCCAAAGGCTGTCGTAGTCGGAGCTCAAATCGCTTGTAACCTGGCTCTGTACGCAATCGGCGAGGAAGCGGCATGCCATCCTGTCCTGTCCGTTGACGAATTTGCGGGAGTTCTTTTCCAGGAGGGTATAGATGGCCAGGGTGCCCACTATGCTGTCGTTGGGAGTGACGCCGGCGTCACTGTGGAAGGCCAAGGACATGTCCACGGGGACGTCGAGCTCGTCCTTCATCCACTTGACCCAGGCTCCGCGCCCGGCGTAGTCGCGGGTATAATCGCCGTCCCATTGTGTCCACAGGGACTGGGGGGCGCCGGCCCACTGCATCCAGTAGAGAGCTCCTTCGGTGTATGAAGGCATGCCCGAGACGGTGCCGCCCCTGGCGACTTTGCCTATCCCTCCACCGAAACGCACGGCGTCGGCCGTAACGACCTTTCCGCCCGCATGTCCTTTCGGAGTGCCGTTGTCCAGGGTCACATATCCTTCCGCACCGGCATCGAAATCGAAGGTGCCCAGATATATCCAGGTGCCTCCGCCCTTGGTCTGGTCTACGCAGAATTCCGTATCACCGCCGAGATGGTGCACGGTATAATGTGCGGAGACGGTGCTTCCGGGGACGGTCTTGTATGAGACATATACGGCGTATCTGCCCCTCTCGGCGAATATCGGGGTCCAGCGGGCCCTGGCATTCCCTTTCCCGCCGGTGCACGCTGTCTGCCGGGCGCTGCCCATGGTGAAAGGATTGTCTCCCTGCACATATATTTCTTTCCTGTCTGCGAAACCTGTTCCTGCGCTGCTCCACTTCCCGGTTTCGGAGTAGGCTCCGTGGGCCCTTGGGGCAAGGGGCTCTTCGAAGTTCAAGGCCCAGTCGCTCAACGGGTAAGCGACGCCTTGGGTATAATGGGGATCGTTGTCGCAGACCACTTCGTACAGCTGGGTGTCCCTTTCCCTGGGGGTAATCACATATGCACCGGCATTTTCCAGCATGGGGATGAGATAGGGGAGAACATAACTCTGCGTGTAGAGGTCTTCATATGTACGGAATACAGGGGTGCGTTGCCAGCTCCACAAACCCGGACCTGCATCGTAGAAGAGTCCGTGGCTCTGCCACATCGCGATGTTCCGCCCCGCCAGTCCATGACTCGGTTTTCTGGCATCCAGGTTTTCGACCAGCGGTCTGGAAGCCTTGTGGTTGCGGAATGCATACCTGTAGTCCCGGGCCTTGCCTTTCCCGTCTCCGATTCCAGGGGTGATGAGTTCATCGAGTTCGATGTTGTTGCAGAACAGGCCGCCCATCTTGTACTCCCGGAGTTCCCGGGGCCAAAGCTGGCGGATTTTCCCGGTGAACCATCTTACGTCCTCGCTCCTCCATGGGAAATCGGACAGGTTCCGGGTGAAGTACAGGTCGATGACGTCTCCGCGCTTCATGGCCCTCCATATGCTCAGGTCGGATTTGACGTTGAACCTTTTCTGCACCATGGCAGAAAGCGAATCGTCCGCTTCTCTGAATGCACTTGTGAACTGCCCCTGTGCAAAGGATGCCGTCTCGGCCGTCAATACTATGAGGACGGACAATAAGAGGGACTTCTTCATTGTTGTTTGTTCCGGTTTTTCAGGTTTGAAATGTCCACGATGAATACGAAAAGGGTGCTTATGCCCAGCGCCAGCAGGTCCGCCTTGAAGTCGAACAAGTCCCTGGTGCGGTAGGAAAGCATGCCCTGGACATATTCGGTGAGGAATGCGACAGCCGTGCCCGCCACCATCGCCAGCAAGGCAAAAAGGAAGCAGCTCCAAACCTTGTTGGTGACATGGTCATAAGCGAGGTAGGCCAGTATCGGGAAGGGCAGGAACATGATGAAATGGGCTATCTTGTCAGTGGGGAAGCCCAGGATTTCCTTCTGGATCTGCGGGAGCTTGTCCACGTTCATGAAGCAGAGGAGGGCGATCGCCGCCAGATACAGGGCGAAGAGAATCCTGGCAAGTATGGTCTTTGTTCCTGTCATAGGGACTGCATGTCGTAAAGTTTCTTGTAATAACCGCCCTTCGCTATGAGTTCGTCGTGTTTTCCGCGCTCGACTATCCGGCCTTCGTCCACCACTATGATTTCGTCGGCATCCCTGACGGTGCTGAGGCGGTGGGCTATGGCGATTGTGGTCCTGCTGCTCATAAGCCTTTCAAGGGCCTCCTGGACGATACGCTCGCTCTGGGTGTCGAGGGCGGCGGTGGCTTCGTCGAGGATCAGTATGGGCGGATTCTTGAGGATGGCCCTGGCTATGCTCAGGCGCTGTCTCTGCCCGCCGGAAAGCTTCACCCCGCGGTCGCCGATATTGGTATTGTAGCCATCTTCCTTCTCCATGATGAATCCGTGGGCATTGGCTGTCCTGGCGGCCGCGATGACTTCTTCCAGGCTGGCATTCTCCACTCCGAAGGAGATGTTGCCAATGATTGTGTCGTTGAAAAGTATCGGGTCCTGGTTGACGTTGCCTATCAAAGAGCGCAGGGAATGTATGGAGACATCCCTGATGTCGTGTCCGTCTATGCTGATGCTGCCGGATGTGACGTCGAAGAAGCGGGGGAGAAGGTCGACGAGTGTGGACTTCCCTCCGCCGGATGCCCCGACGATGGCAATCTTCTGGCCCTTCTTGATATCCAGGTCGATGCCGTGGAGGATTTCCTTGCCGCTCTCATAGCTGAAACTAACCCCGCGGAAGCGGATGCTGTCCCTGAATCCGTCCAGTTCCAAGGCGTCCGGAGCTTCCTTGATGTTGTTCTGGGCTTCGAGTATCCTGTCTATGCGCTCCATGCTGGCAAGGCCTTTGGGGATGTTGTATGCGGCCCGGGAAAGGTCCTTGATGGGCTGTATGACGCTGTAGAGGATTATCATGTAGAAGATGAAGGTGGGAGCGTCGATGAAGGAATGGTCCAGCAGGATGAGGGCTCCGCCGAAACACAGCACGATGCAGATCATGGCGGTTCCGAG
>CAJOQW010000134.1 GCA_905236955.1 uncultured Bacteroidales bacterium | reverse complement strand
GTCATGGGCAATGTCACCACGGAAGAGAAAGTCGTCCGTACCGAAGGGGATTATGAATACAAGAAGACGGTATTTTCGGTTCCGCTCAGGGACGTTTCGCCCGAACCAGACTACTACAGCATCGCCCTCAGGTTCAACTATACCATAGACGGGTACGACGAAGGCCTGTATGTGGACACCGAAAAAGACTGGTATTACCTGGACATGGACACCTCCGAAGACATCATCCTTTCCGAAGACGACGAGGTGTCGTCCAGGCTGGAAGGAGACTTGTTCGACATAGGAAGCCCTAATGTCTTCGGGGCGTTCCTCGACGGACAGTTCAACGGCGGCGCAGCGGTGCTGCACCCTTCGGTTTATTCCGATTATCTGTGGATACGCTCCCTCGAGATGGAGAGCATAGCCGACTACATACACGTCTCCCGTTCGATGACGGTCGTGCTCTGCCACATCCCTGAAAGGCAATATTATTACTACAAGGCGCTTGACGGATTCTTGGGCAGCGGCTCCGACCTGGCCCTCGAAGATATTTCCATCCCGGACAATGTCGATGGAGGCATAGGTTTCGTAGGTATCGCATATCCGGTTTTTCAGGAGATAGAGTTGCAACCTTACAGTTATTTTACTTATATTTACGAGTACTAAAAAATCACGACAATGGGTTTATTGGAAAACATTCTTACTTCTGCCGTAGAAAACGCTGTATCCGGCAAGAGTAATTCTACAAAAAGCAGTTCTTCTGCCGGCAGTGCCATTAAGAAGGCGGCGACAGCAGCCGCGGCATCTGCCGCCATCGGCATGGTTACCAAAAAGATGAAAGAGGCCAAGGCGGCAAAGCAGGCGCAGACGGTGCCCGAATCCAGCCAGGCCGACCTCATCAAGGTAATCCTCAACCAGATGGGCGGGTCTTCCAGCGGCGTCAGCGCAAGCGCCGTCAAGGATGTTCTCGGTTCCGTTCTCGGCTCCAAGGCCTCCGCTGCAAGCGGAATGGATGTAGGCGACATTGCCAAGAGCGTCATTTCTGTTATAGGTATGGCCAATTCGGCTAAGTAAAAAAGGAGATAAAGTCATGGATACCAAGAAAATAGCTGATGTCATAGATCTTATGGCAAAGACCGGCCTCTTCTTCGCCAAGGCCGACGGCCAGTACGAAGGCGGCGAAAAGAAGTTCATCGAGAAGTTCCTCGGCAGGCTCGCCGAATACGGCGACGTCGCAGACCTCCAGTCCAAGCTCGAAGGTTATCTCAATGAAAGCTTTACCATCGAGCAGATCGTAGAAGAAACGAATGCACTCGTCTCCGACTTCAACAAGGTCGAGAAGGCCGCCATCCTGGCTGCCATATCTTCCTTCATCCAGAAGGTCATCAAGTCCGACGGCGAGCAGGAAAGCGCCGAAGTGGCAGCTTATGCAGTCTGGAAGAATGCAGTGCTTAAATAGCAGCTCCGCCCTTTTATAAAACCTGAACCTTTCGGGCCCCTCAAGGATCATCCACAGGGGCCCATATTTTTCATACTCAAAAACCGGAAACGATATGACACTTTGGAAAAGTGATGAAGAATTGTTCTCCATCGTCCGCAAGGAATTGTTCACGGCGCTGGTGGGCGACGTGCTGGACAAGATGGGATACCTGCACCAGTTCCTGTCCCCGCGCATAAAGCCGCTCAGGAGCGACATGGTGACCATCGGGCGGGCCATGCCCGTGCTGGAGGCCGACGTATTTGCCGAGAAAGCCGACTCGACCCGGCTCCCCCTCATGAGGAAGCCTTTCGGAATCATGTTCGAGGCGCTTGACAGCCTGCGGCCCGGCGAGGTTTATATCTGTTCCGGTTCTTCGCCCCGCTATGCCCTTTGGGGCGGACTGATGAGCACCCGCGCCATCAAGCTCAATGCCGCCGGCGCCGTTGTCGACGGCTATTCCCGCGATACGCCCGAGATACTCCGGCTGGGTTTCCCCACTTTTTCCATGGGAACCTACGCCCAGGACCAGGGGCCGCGCGGGAAGGTGATAGATTACAGGGTGCCCATCGAGTTTGACGGCATCCGCGTGAATCCCGGCGATATCGTCTTCGGCGACCTCGACGGCGTGATAATCGTTCCCAGGGAGGCCGAGGAAGAGGCTTTCCGCCTTGCCATCGAGAAGGCGAGGGGCGAGAAACTGGTAAAGCAGGCCCTCGAACAGGGAATGAGCACCGTGGATGCCTTCGCCAAATATGGAATCATGTAAGCACAGGAATATGGACGCATTCAGAATAGACGGAAAAAAAGCTGTCGTCACAGGTGGCGGAAGCGGCCTGGGACTGGCAATCGCCAAGGTTTTCACCAAGGCCGGAGCCGATGTCACAATCATCGGCAGGAACGAAGAAAAGCTTAAAGCCGCAAGGCAGGAAACAGGGGGGAATTGCACATATAAGGCATTCGACGTTACAAGGCTGCAGGATATTCCAGCCCTCGTGGAAGAGACGGGAGCGGCGGATATCCTGGTGAACTGTGCCGGCATCCATCTGAAAAAATGGGCCCTGGACGTCACCGACGGGGAGTTCGCGGGCGTGCTCAATACCCATGTCATGAGCGTCTTCGCCCTCTGCCGTGAGTACGGTAAACTCATGACAGAGCGCAAAAGTGGCTCCATCATCCTGATAAGCAGCATGACGGCCGTCATGGGCATGAAGCAGGTAGTGGCATACACCACGGCCAAATCGGCCATCCTGGGATTGCAGCGCAGTCTGGTGGCGGAATTGTCCGCCGACGGCGTACGCGTGAACACGATAGCTCCGGGATGGATAGACACTCCCATGCTGCACAAGGCCATCGAGGCGGACGCGCCCCGCAAGGCAAAGATCCTGGACCGAATCCCCACCCACACCTTCGGCGACCCGGAAGATATAGGCTATGCGGCACTCTACCTTTCGTCTCCGGCAGGCAAATATGTAAACGGCGTTTTCCTTCCGGTCGATGCCGGGGCGGCGGAAGCCTTTTAAACAGGATTGAAATGGAGTCCTTGAACACTCAAAGGCGCAGCAACGTAAGGTGGGTGATGGTTGGAATGTTGTTCTTCGCCACCACCATCAACTATATCGACCGCCAGGTCATAGGCCTGCTCAAGCCATATATACAAGGGGACCTCGGGTGGAGCGAGCTGGACTACGGCCACATAGTGACGGCTTTCCAGATTGCCTACGCGATAGGCATGCTGGCCCTCGGCAAATTCATCGACAGGATAGGCCTGCGCAAAGGGTATGTATTGTCCGTGTCGGTATGGAGCATCGGTGCCATCCTGCACTCGTTGATGAACAGCGTGTTAGGGTTCAGCGGCGCCCGCGCCATCCTTGGTTTCGGAGAGGCCGGCAATTTCCCTTCGGCGGTGAAGACTATCGCGGAGTGGTTCCCGAAGAAAGCCCGCGCTCTTGCCACGGGCATCTTCAATTCCGGCTCGACCATCGGAGCCATCATAGCGCCCATAATCGTTGTGGCCATTACGCTGAAATGGGGATGGCGTGCCGCTTTCCTCGTCACCGGCGCCCTCGGACTTATCTGGGCGGTCGCCTGGCTGCTGGTTTACCGCCCGCCCGAGAAGCACAGGCACGTGAACAAGGCCGAGCTCGATTACATCAACTCCGACAAGGAAGAAGAAGTGCGGCAGCCTGCGGTGGCATGGAAGGAACTCTTCCGCCATCGTCAGACCTATGCCATCCTGGTCTCCCGTTTCCTTACCGACTGGGTGTGGTGGTTCTTCCTGTTCTGGGCTCCGGACTTCCTGGCCAAGACCCAGGGCGTGGACCTGAAGGCTACGGTGCTGCCGCTGGTTGTGATATATATCATGGCCGACCTGGGCGGCATCACGGGCGGATATGTCTCGTCTCGCTTCCTGGCAAAAGGCCGTTCGGCCGATTTCGCCCGCAAGACCACCATCCTCATCTTCGCCCTGCTTGCCCTGCCGCTCAATGCCATTCCCCACATCCACAACCTTTGGCTCGTGGTGTTCCTTATCGGCATGGCCACCTCCACCCATCAGGCCTGGGCGTCGAACATCTACACCATAGTCTCCGATGTCTATCCCAAGCAGCTTGTCGCCTCGATGACGGGTATTTCCAGTGTGGGCGGCGCCATAGGCGGAGCGCTTGCTTCTTCGTTCGTGGGGCTGGTACTCAATGTGACTGGCTCCTATACGGCCATCTTCATGATTGCCAGCTGCATGTACCTGCTGGCATGGCTCACGCTCAAGCTCTTCGTCCCTGTCAAGCAGATACAGTTTTAAGATGAATGCCTTCATCAAACTCGACGGCGCCGACAACGTGGCTGTGGCCTTGAGGGACCTGCGGAAGGGTGAAACGCTCGAGGTGGACGGTAACCCCGTCGTCCTGCACGACGACATAGCTTTCGGCCACAAGTTCTGCACAAGGCGCATAGCGTGCGGCGAAAACGTCTTTAAATACGGTCTGCCCATCGGCAGCGCCACCCGCGATATCCGGGAAGGGGAGCACGTTCATACGCAAAACATCCAATCAAATTACAAAAATGATAGTCAATAAATTCGAATCCTGGTGGGTCCGGAGGGACAAATGTCTCTTCGACGAGAAACGCAAGGGCAAAAGCGCCATGGACTGGGACGTGCTGGTCATCAAGCTCACCACCGATACCGGTATCGAGGGCATCGCCACCGCACTGGCCGCACGGTCGGGAAATGTCACCGAGGGCTATATCATGGACAATATTGCTCCGGTGGTCCTGGGACGCTCGCCATACGATCACGAGAAGATATGGCACGAGCTCTGGAACATCGACCGTCATCTGACATTCTTCCCGGTATATCTTCCAGGACCGGTGGACGTGGCACTGTGGGACATCTGCGCCAAGGCCGCGGGCCTGCCCCTCTATAAGTATATCGGAGCCTACCGCGAGCAACTTCCCGTATATGCCAGCGGACTCTTCCTCCCTACGCCCCAGGATTATGTCGACGAGGCCCTTTACTATAAGTCGCGCGGAATACGTTATTACAAGGTGCATCCCGCCGGACCGGCCGAGACCGACATGAAGATACACCGGATGGTGAGGGAGGCCGTCGGTCCCGATTTCGGACTCATGAGCGACCCGGTATCCGAATATACCCTGGGCGAGGCCATCATGGTGGGGCGTCAGCTCGAACGCCTTGACTATATCTGGTTTGAAGAGCCCTTCCGCGACTTCGAACTATACAAGTACAGCCAGCTCTGCAGCGCACTCGATATTCCGATAGCCGCCACTGAAACCACCCGGGGCTGCCACTGGGGAGTGGCGCAGGTGATAAACCAGAAGGCGGCCGATATCGTGCGTGCGGACGTTTCATGGAAATGCGGCATCACCGGAACGCTCAAGATCGCCCATCTTGCGGAGAGTTTCGGTATGAACTGCGAGATCCACACTACGACCATGAACTACATGGACCTCGTGAACCTGCACGTATCATGCGCCATCCGCAACTGTAAATACTTCGAGTATTTCGTGCCGGAAGAGGAGTTCCAGTTCCCCATGAAGGGCCTCCTGCCCATAGACTCGGACGGAATCATCACCGTTCCCAAGGGCCCGGGCGTTGGGGCGGAGCTGGACTGGGATCTCATCGACAACAACTGTGTGTCTTACAAGGAGAAACATATCTGACAGACAGATGAAAGGATTCCTTAGGAAGGACGGGCGCAAAGGAATACGCAACCTGGTGGTCGTAACTTACCTGGTGGAATGCGCCCATCATGTCGCGCAGCGTATCGCGGACCGTTTTCCCGATGACGGCGTCCACGTCATAGGCTTCGGGGGCTGTGCGCCCAACGAATACGCCGAGAAGGTCATGCGCCGGCTTTGCACGCACCCAAATGTGTGCGGGGTTGTGATCGTGTCGCTGGGATGTGAGAATTTCCGGCGCGACGCCCTGTTGCGTCATGTCAGGGAAAGCGGCAGGATGGCAGAACTGATAGTCATCCAGGAGAACGGCGGAACGCTGCCGTCCATCGACAAGGGCGTCGAGGCGGTCGGACGTATGTTGCAGCGCCTGCCGGATGTTCCCCTGGTGGACTTCGGCTGGGAAGACCTCATGGTAGGAACAGTCTGCGGAGGTTCCGACGCTACGAGCGGCTTCACGGCCAATCCTTCGGTAGGGCGGGTGTTCGATAAATTGATAGCCCGTGGAGCGACATGCCTCTTCGAAGAACCCGGAGAACTCATTGGTTGCGAGCATCTTATGCGGGAGCGCGGAGCTACGCCCGAAATCGGTGACCAACTGTTCCGTTGCGTGCGCAAGGCCGACGCCTACTACAAGAAGATGGGACACGACAGCTTCTCGGAAGGCAATGCCGTCGGCGGGCTCTCGACCATCGAGGACAAGTCCCTCGGGTCGTATTCCAAGAGCGGGACCCGGCCCATCAACGGGTTGCTGTATCCCGGAGACCAGCCCGAAGGGAGCGGCCTTTATTTCCTGGACGTGGTGCCCGACGGGGAGCCCCTGTGGGGTTTCCCGAATGTGAGCGACTCGGCCGAGATCGTGGAGATGGCCGCCTGCGGCTGCCATCTTATACTCTACACTTCCGGACGGGGCAGCGTAGCCGGAGCGGCAATATCGCCTGTGATAAAGGTCTGCGGCAATCCTCACACCTGCGAGGCTTTGCCCGGCGACATCGACATCAATGCCGGCCGCATCATCACCGACGGCGCTTCGCTGGACGATATAAGCGACGAGACCATCGACCTTATCGGCCAGGTGGTGGGTGGAAGGCAGACCAAGTCGGAAGCCCTCGGTCACCGGGAATTCTTCCTAGGCTATAAATATTTCGATTCCTGCAGGTAAAGGTCAGAACAGACCCGGCTCCAACTCCTTGGGGTGGAAGGACTTGCGGTGAAGGGGGGTGTAGCCCAGCTTCTTGATGGCTTCGATGTGCCCGCGGGTTGGATAGCCGAAGTTGCGTTCCCAGCCGTAGCCGGGGTATCGCTGCGCCATCCGCCGCATGTATTCGTCGCGGTGCGTCTTGGCGAGGACCGAGGCCGCGGCGATGCTGGCGTAAGTGGCGTCGCCGTGCACCACGGTGCGTGCATCGTAGCCTTTAAGCGGCTTCCATTTGTTGCCGTCAACAAGCAGCAGGTCGGGTTTTACTCCCAGCCGAAGCACGGCCCTCTGCATGCCCGCTACCGAAGCCCAAAGGATGTTGAGACGGTCTATCTCCTCGGGAGACACCTCTTCCACAGCCCATGCAATAGCCTCTTTCTCAATGATTTCCCTCAGGGAATCGCGGTCCGTTTCGGACATCTGCTTGCTGTCGTTGAGGCGTGGGTCACGGAAATCGGGCGGGAGGATTACCGCCGCGGCGAACACCGCCCCGGCGAGAGGACCGCGGCCCGCTTCGTCGCAGCCGGCCTCAACCAGGCCTTCCGTCATGTATGGGAGCAGATGAATGTCCTTCATACTGCAAAAATACTTAACTTTGTTCCAATATGAAACATCTTGATGTAGCAGCCGCCGTCGTCATTAAGGACGGGAAGGTCCTCGCCATGCGCAGGGGGCCGGGAGGCAATCCCGTCACCTCCTTGAAATGGGAGTTCCCGGGCGGCAAGGTGGAGCCCGGCGAGGCTCCGTCCCAGACCGTGGAAAGGGAGCTCCGCGAAGAGATGTCATATGAGGTGCGCGCCGTCCGCCGCCTTGCCAAGGTGGACCAGGACTACCCGGATTTCGGCATCACCCTCGACGCCTGGCTCTGCTCGGCCGATTCCTTCGGCTTCGTACGCAAAGAACACATCGACAGCCGCTGGATACCCCTCGAAGAACTCTCCGCCGACGTCCTTGACTGGGCGCCGGCCGACCGCAAGATCGTAGAAGCTATCCTGCCTATCTTACGCTGAAAGCCCAGATGATGGCTTGTTCGAATTCTTCCCCTGGTTTGAGTACCGTGGAAGGATAGTCGGGGTGGTTCGGGCAGTCGGGGTAGTGCTGGCATTCGAGGGCCACGAAGTCATAGTCGTGGTACACATGCCCGTTCTTGCCGGCAGGGCAGCCGTCCAGCCAGTTTCCCGTATAAACCTGGATGCCAGGCTGGGTGGTGTACATCTTGAGCACGCGGCCGGACTTGGGGGAATATAGTTCCGCGGCTTCGCTCAGCTGGCCTTTCATGTGCCCGTCGATCACCCAGCAGTTGTCATAACCCTTGCCGTATACCAGCGCCGGGAAGTCGGCCTTGAAGTCCTGCCCTATGGTCTTCGGCATCACGAAGTCCATAGGAGTGCCGGCCACAGGCTCCGAATCTCCGAGGGGGATGAGGCTGTCGGAAGTGGGCAGCCATTCCGAGGCGTTGAGCCTCAGCACGTGGTCCAGTACGCTCCCCGACCCCTCTCCGTCCAGGTTGAAATATGAGTGGTTGGTAAGGTTCACCACCGTGTCGGCGTCGGTGTGCGCGGTGAAGGTGAGGCGAAGTTCGTTCTCTTCGCTCCATTCGTAGCGGGCCACCACCTTCAGGTTGCCGGGATAGCCCATCTCGCCGTCTTCGCTGAAATACATGAACTCCACCGCGAAACCGTTTATGCGGCTGTCCCATACCTGGTTCTGGAAGCCTTCGGGCCCTCCGTGCAGATGATTGGGGCCGTTGTTGACGGGAAGGGTGTACTCCTTGCCGTCCAGGGTGAACCTGCCGAGGGCGATGCGGTTGGCATATCGGCCGGGGCACTTTCCGGCGCAGGGACCGTCCGCCAGGTAGCTGGCGGCATCGGCGTAACCCAGGGCCACGTCGGCCAGGTTGCCGTCCTTGTCGGGCACCTTCACGGCCACGACCGCGGCGCCCAGGCTGCCCAGTTCGACGCTGGCGCCCGAAGCGTTCTCGATGGTATATTTATAAACTTCCTTTCCAAGGGCTTCGCCCCAGAGTTCCTTCGTGATTCTCATTGTTTATGGTTTTATGTTATCGGATTCAAAGCAGATTGGTGACGGCGATGGCGGCGATGGCGACCGGGGCTATCCATTTTATGAGGAAATGCACAACCGGCCAGGCCTTGCCGTCGAAGGTGTCACGGGCGATATGCGACGGCATGCACCATCCGACTATGATGACGAATATAAGCGCGCCGAGGGTCATGAAGATGTTGCTGGTGGAGAAGTCGCATGCGTTGAATACGGCCGGAACAAGGGCGCACACCGTCCCGAGGGCGGCCGCGGCCACGAACACCAGCAGCACGGCCCTGGGGCGCGGCATCTTCTTTTCGTCAACCAGCCAGGCCACAACCACTTCGTACATCGAGATGGAGGAAGTGAACGCCGCTATCAGAACCGCCAGGAAGAAGATGACGGGCACGAGCACCCCCATCTGCGAGAATATCACGGGGAGGGTCTCATATACCAGGGACGGCCCCGCACTGGGCTCAAGTCCCTCGACCGAGAACACCGCCGGCATTATGGCGAAACCCGCCATCAGGGCGAAGATAGTGTCGAAAAGAGCCGTCCAGAGGCCTGTCTGGAATATCTTGCCGTCGCTCTTCATGTAAGACGAGTAAGTCAGCACGCAGCCTACCCCGAGCGACAGGGAGAAGAAACTCTGCCCGAGCGCGGCCGCTATCGCCGGACCGTCCAGCTTGGAAAAATCGGGCTTGAGCAGATAATCCATCCCCTGCTTCGCCCCGGGGAGCGAAAGCGACTTGACCACTATGAGCACTATCATGAAGAAGAGCAGCGGCATCATCAATTTCGAGAAGCGTCCGATGCCCTTTTCGACCCCTGCCGCCACCACCATGGCGGAAAGCAGGAGGAAGCCGAAGAAGCTGACGAGGGTCTCCCAGGCGGAGGACGTCATCCGGCTGAAGATGCCGGCCGAAGCTTCCATGGAAAGGCCCTTGAATCCGCCGGAGACGGAACGGATGAAATAATCCAGGCTCCATCCGCCCACCACGCTGTAGTACGAGGTGATGACGAAGGCTGCGAGTATGCCCATGTAGCCGGCCCATCTCCATTTTGGCGCCACCTTCTTGATGGCCCCGAGGGTGTTGAGGCGGGTGCTCTTTCCGAGTATGCCCTCTGCGAAGAAGACGGGCAGGGAAACCAGGAGGGAACAAACTATGTAAACGATGATGAACGCTCCGCCGCCGTGGCGCCCGACCATGTAGGGAAAGCGCCAGATGTTGCCCAGGCCGACCGCCGAGCCGGCAAGGGCCATGATTACAGCGAAGCGGCTGCCGAAATGTTCCCTCTGCTGATGCATTATTTCCTGCGGTAGATGACGAATTGATACTCTATGCCGTCTTCCTTATGGATGCGCGATTTCCAGCTGGGATGCCAGACCTTCGGGTCGATTTCCGGGAAGAAAGCGTCCGCACCCGGAACTGTAGTGTGGACGTGCGTGATATAGAGGGTGTCCATGTCGTGGATGGCGGCCCTGTACACCGACGCCCCGCCCATGATGAAGCACCTGCGCGAAGGCCTTGCGGCCTTGTAAGCCTCGTCGAAGGAATTCACGCACTGCACCTCGGGAATGGGGTCGCCTCCGAGGTTGAGGACTATGTTCTTCCTTTTTGGAAGAGGTCTCTTGGGAAGGGAGAAATATGTGGTGCGCCCCATTATGACGGGGTGATGGCCGGTTTTCTTCTTGAAATATTTCAGATCTTCACTAAGATGCCACGGGAGGTCTCCCTTGACACCGATGGCGCGGTCGTCGGCTATGGCTACTATCAGGCACTTTTCCATTCTTCAAAGATAAGGATAAAATTTCTTAAATTTGCGGTATGAAACAGTATTTGGACATGCTGCGGAAAATCCGCACGGACGGAGTCATAAAGAAAGACCGCACCGGAGTAGGCACGCAAAGTATTTTCGGCCATCAGTGCCGGTACGACCTCCAGGAAGGCTTCCCCCTCCTCACCACCAAGAAAGTGTTCCTGCGCGGCATCATCCATGAACTGTTGTGGTTCATAGCCGGCGACACCAACATCAAGTATCTGCTGGACAACAATGTACATATCTGGGACGATTGGGCGGACTCCGAAGGCAACCTGGGGCCGGTATATGGCCACCAATGGCGCTCCTGGCCCGCTCCGGACGGCCGCAGCATAGACCAGCTGAAGAACGTGATAGACATGGTAAAGCGCAACCCCGACTCGCGCCGCCTTTTAGTGACGGCGTGGAATCCCGGCGAGGTGGACAGCATGGCCCTGCCTCCCTGCCACTGTCTTTTCCAGTTCTATGTGGCCGAAGGAAAACTCAGCTGCCAGCTCTACCAGCGCAGCGCCGACACCTTCCTGGGAGTGCCGTTCAACATCGCATCTTATTCCTTGCTGACCATGATGATGGCGCAGGAGTGCGGCCTGCAGCCCGGCGAATTCATACACACCACCGGCGACACCCACATATACCTTAACCATTTCGAGCAGGTGGACCTCCAGCTAACCCGCACCCCCCGCAAGCTTCCCGTCATGAAGCTCAACCCGGACGTTAAAAGCGTATTCGATTTCCGCATCGAGGACTTCCGGCTCGAGGGTTACGACCCATGGCCTGCCATCAAGGCCCCGGTAGCCGTTTAGGGCATGGCCCGCGGGCTGCAGGAATCCCTCAGCGGCTCAACAGCGAAGTCAAAGCGATGAAGTCTTCGACCGAAAGTTGTTCGGCGCGAAGGGGCAGGTATTTTTCGATTCCGGAAGGCAAGGTCTCTACACCCGAGAGCAAGGGTTTGAGGGCGTTCCTGAGGGTTTTGCGACGCTGCCCGAAGCCGGCTTTCACCACCTGGCGGAAATACTTCTCCTCCACCTCGTTCCCCCCTTCGTCAAGCAGTGCGGCCCTGGAGTTTCGACGCAGCCTTATGACGGCCGAACGCACTTTCGGCGGGGGAGCGAAGGCGCCCGGTTCCACCGTGAACAGATATTCGATGTCGTACCAGGCCTGCAGCAGAACGCTCAGGATGCCGTATACCTTCGAGCCGGGGCCGCAGGCGATC
>CAJOQW010000133.1 GCA_905236955.1 uncultured Bacteroidales bacterium | reverse complement strand
TCGAAGTCGGCCCAGTCCACCTCGTACCTGCGGGATTCTCCGCACCAGACCAGTTGCGAAGCATTCTCCACCGCGCCGGGATTGGTGATGTTGTGGAAGAAACAGTTGTAGGCAGGAGTGAAGAATACCACCTTGTCCCCCGGCTCTGTGAGAGCCTTAACCGCTATGGAAGTCGCCGGTACGATGCCAGATATGGGGGTGATTTCGCGGCGTTCTGTATTCCAGCCGTAACGGGAAGAGAACCAGCGGATTACGCAGTCGTAATAAGAATCGGGCACCAGGGTGTATCCGAACACTCCGGCATCCACCCTCCTTCGCACCGCATCCACTATGAAAGGGGCCACGGGGAAGTCCATTTCGGCGACCCACATCGGAAGCACGCCGGGATTCTTGTCCCACTTCACTGAATTCGTGCCCCTCGGGGCACCTTCGGTAGTAAAATCGTATTTCATCTCAAACAAGTACTTTTTTCATCCAACTGTCACCCTTGACGCGCAGCGCGAAGATTATCCCGCGGACGTTGAGTTCTATGCACATGGCTATCCAGTAGCCGGTAAGGCCGTATTTCGGTGTGAGTATGAAGGCCAGGCCTATGCGTACCAGCCACATGCTCGCAAAATTCATTATCGTCGGCACCATAGTGTCGCCGGCGCCCACGCATGCACCGTAGCCGACTATGGACACGCCGTAGAAGAACTCGGCGAACGCCTCTATCCTGAGAACCTTGGCTCCCAGGGCAATCACGTCCGCGTCATTGGTGAGCAGCCCCATCATCTGCGGGGCGAATATGAACATCAACACCCCCAGGAAGGCCATGATGAGGGCAGCCATGCTGATGTTTATCCATGCGAACCGTTTTGCCAAGTCGCGCCTTTTAGCCCCGATGCTCTGTCCTACCAGGGCTGTGACGGCGTCTTCGAGCCCATATCCTGGCATATAGCAGAAACTCTCGGCTATCACGGCGAATGAATTGGCGGCGATGGCTATGGTGCCCAGCGGGGCCACTATCAACGTACCCATCACATAAGCCCCGCGCATGAACACGTTTTGAAGCCACAGCGGTCCGCTGATTCCCAGGGCTTTCCTGAGCGTGCCTCCGTCGGGCCTCCAGTCCCCGTGCCTGTCCTGCGATATGTTCAGCTCGGGGGAGCGGGAGAAGAGATACCAGAGTGCTATGACCATCGTCACCGCCTCCGACGCCGCGGTGCCGAGCGCGGCGCCTGTCACCCCCATGTGCAGCACGTATATGAAAACGTAGTTGAAGACCACGTCCAGTATGCACATTATGACATATATCATGCTGGACACCTTCATGTTGCCGCTGGCCGAAAGGCATGCTGAAGCCATCCATCCTATCTGCATCAGCGGGATCGCCGCACAGTACACGAAGAAATAGGAAGATGCGTCCGTGACTATGGCCGGCTCGGCGCCCAGCCAGCCTGGGACCTTGCCGCTGATGGAGACGCCCGCGAGTCCCAGCAGGATCGAGAAGAACAAAACGCTGACCAGCCCTTTGCGCATCACCTGACGGGCCCTGTGGTAATCCTTGGCCCCGATCAGCTGGGCGATCTGGACGGTGAAACCCGACGCGGCCCCCATGCACATCCCTCCGATCAGCCATGTGCTGGTGCTCACCAGGCCTATGGCCGCCGCCTGGGCGGCTCCGAGGTGACCCACCATTGAAGCGTCGATATACTGCATCAGGATGCTTGAGAGCTGGGCCAGTATGGCCGGCAGTCCCAGCATCCAGGAGAGCCGCAGCTGCTCCTTCATGCTCATAGGGGAACCGCTGCGTATCTTGTCGAGCAATATGTCTTTGCCGGAAGCCAAGCCTTACTCTTGTATTATATGGACGTCTCTCTGCGGGAAGGGTATCTGGATACCGTTCCCGGCGAGGGTCCGGTAGATGATGTCCATCTCCTTGCCCATTACCCAGTAGCGCTTTTCCACGACTATGAACTGCTTGATCTTGAGGTTGATGCTGCTGTCGGCGAAACTGTCGATGAATATCTGGATGCCATACTTGGGCTCAATGAGCCAATTGCCGTACTTGTCCCTGCCCTGGCACTCCTCGAGGGCCTTAAGAAGGACGGTACGGGCTTTTTCCACGTCGGTCCCGTACGCCACCCCTACGATTATCGGGGAGTATTCATACGGAGAATTGCGGGTGAGGTTCTTGAAGTTCTTGTTGAACAGGGCGGTATTGGTGAATGCGATGATGGACCCGTCCTCGGCCTCGATGGATGTGCTCTGGTAGGTCATGTTGTTCACCTTGCCCCGGATGCCGTCGCATTCAATCTTGTCGCCTACACGAAGGCGTCCGCTCATCAGCTGCATGCCATAGATGAAATTGTTCAGCACGTCCTTGAGGGCGAGGCCGAGGCCGGCGGCCAGACCGGCGAAAATCACCGAGATGGAACCGAGCGGGATCCTGAACACCATGACGAACAAGATGATGTATGCCGCCCAGACGATGATGCCGATGACGTTGTTGGCGAGGGTGAGGTTGACTTCGTTGTCCTTCACATAGTCCACCTTGTTGTCCTTCTTGTACTTGGAAATGCGGAACTTCTTGTAGAAAGCCCTGCCTGCGTATGCGAAATACCTGAAGAAATAATACAGGGCCAGCACTGTGAGGATGCGGTCCGCTGAGAGTTTCAGCATCACGTTCCCGTTGCTGTCCGGAATGCTGAAGAAGACGGTGGTAAGTATGTTCTTGAACAACGAAGTCAGGTCGAAGACGCCGGCAGCCCAGATGATGCACAGGGGGATGGAGACTACTGTGAGGGCGGGGACGAGGGCCATCTTGATGAAATCGAACAGCCAGGTATTGCTGATGAATTCGCCTTTCTTGAGGTCCGTTTTCGTGAAATGCCGCCCGTCTTCCTGGAGCTTCTTTATGATATACCGCTCTTCATAACGGTCCATGATGTCGTGAATGGCCGTGAGAGCGCAGAGCGCCGTGAGCTGGAACAGCCACCATATTAGCAGCTGGATGCTCATCAGCACATATCCGAGCAGGGACATGATGAAGGCGGCCGCCATGATGAAGAGGGTAGTGCTCGAGTATGCTATATCATTGACTTTCACATTCTTGCGCTGTTTTTTGACCAGCGCGGCCTGCCATATGATGAACAGCAGGAGTATGGGCGCAAGTATGAGGTTTACCAGCCTGTTGGGGATGAATATGATACGGAAGGTTATAACTATGAGCCCGAGGAGTATGATAGGCAGATATAGCTTTATCCCGCCGCGCACCTTGACGGCGTCCATGTGTATCAGGAGCGATGCGAGGATGGCTATGAGCAGGGCCGAGAATACCAGCAGCAGTTTGCTGGCCTCGCTGAAGAAATTCTGATGTACGAACTGCCCGCCTATAATGACGGTGAGGGTGAATATGACAGCTCCTATGAGAAGGACTATCACCGGTTTGCGCTGTTTGTATCCTTCGGTCTTGAACTTGTCGGACTTGCGGCTGAGTATGGCCACGATGAGACCGCTCACCGCCGAGGCGAGAAGCAGGTACAGGAGGACATAGATGATGAACCATGTCACTATCGGGCCGCGCCAGTCGCTCTTGGTGCCTGAGGAGTAACCGCCGAAGGTGGTGTCGTATTTGCCCCGCGCCTCTTCAACAGCCCTTTCGGTGTATCGGACGGGACTTTTCAGGATGGTCAGGTAACTGTCCTGCCCGTCCAGGAAGATGTTCTTCTGCAGGTCGCGATAGCGGCTCTGGGCGTAATCGTTCGCCTCCTTCAGGCGGAGTGCCGTCTCGTTGTAATGGGTGCTGTCCCTGACGATGCGGATTTTCATGCCCTGGTACATGGCCAGCAGGTTGGATGCATACAGCAGGCAGGAGTCGCGGTCCGCCTGCTGGAGGGAGTCGAGCATCATCGTGCCGCCCGGGCTGCCCGGGGGAGGCAGGCGGAGCACGGTGCCGCCGGGACCGACTGCAGGGCGCTTAGGCATCCTGGCTTCAAGTACTCCGGCGGTGTCCGCCATCATGGCCAGGGTGTCCGGAAGTTCGGGAACCGCTTCCAGTGCGGGCGGTATCCTCCTGAGGGCCTCGATGAGTCTGGTGTAGCGGTCTATCTCTATGTCGAGCCGGTCGATTATTTCCTTGAAAGGCAAGGCTTTCTTGCTGAAGTTCTCGTACTCCCTGGTGGCTGCGCGCAGGGCATAGGTGACGTCGAAGGTGAAGTCCTGGTTCTGGGAGTAGAGCATAAGCCCGAGTTCGTTGGTGCGTTCTATCAGACCGACCATCTGCCCGTGCTGGGAGTCTCCGCTGGAGCGGACACGGCTCCTCGACCTTTCCATCCTGGCGTTCTGGCTGCCCAATTCGTTGCGCAGTACCGCAAGGGTCTGGCCCAGGTTGCGTTCATTGAGGACGGCGAAGGCCGCAGTGCCTATGAAAAGTGCTGCTATGGAGGTGAAAATACGGCGTCTTGTCTTCATGGTTTACAAAGATATGATTTTATTTTCAAATCAGGGGGGGCTGATGTTTCATAGGATTTGTCTTGAAAAATCTTTCAAAATATAAGGATGTTTCAAAAAAAAGTTGTAAATTCGTAGCAGCCTCTATTAAATTGTGATAATAACTACATGCAAGATCCTATAACTCTGCACAACAGGCCTGTAAAGGGCAACATCTTCACCATAGACACCGGATCCACCTCCAGCAAGTTCGCTTATTACAAGGACGGCATCCTCGCATACGAGGGGAACGTGGACCATCCCAAGGAAGAGATCGCCAAGGTGCCGTATTTTGCCGACCAGTTGCCGATGCGCCATGACGCAGCCCTGAAATTCCTGCTTGACAACAAGGTGCCGTGCGAAGAAGTGGACGTGATCATGGCCAGGGGCGGTCTTTTCACACCGGTAATAACCGGCATCTACGATGTCAACGCCGACATGCGCGAGGTGCTCATGAGCGGCCGTGACGGCAAGCATGCCTGCAATCTCAGCGCGGTCATGGCCGAAGACCTGGCGGAAGAAGTCAACGAGGCCCGTGCGGCCAAGGGTGTGGAAGGGCCTTTCGGTCCCTGCAGGGCATATGTGGCCGATCCTCCGATGGCCGACGAGATGCTGCCGGAGTGCAGGCTCGGCGGCATTCCCGAGTTCCGTCGCGAAACCTTGTTCCATGCTCTCAATTCCAGGGCCATAGTCCGAAGGTATCTTGCCGAAATCGGTCATGAGACCAATGACATAACAGCCATCGTGTGCCATATGGGCGGCGGCGTCACCATCTCCCTCCACCACAAAGGGAGGGTCATCGACACCAGCCACGGCCTCGGGGGGGACGGCCCTATCACCCCGGAAAGGGCAGGATGCTGTCCTCCGCTCCAGCTGGTGGACATGTGTTTCAGCGGCAAGTATACTGCCGATGAAATCCGCCATAAGCTGGTGGGAGGCGGAGGCGCCGTGGCGTATTTCGGCACCAACGACATGAGGGTCATCCAGGAAAGGGCCCTCGCAGGAATCCCGGAATACAAGGTCTTCATGGACGCCTTCATACTGAACATCGCCAAATATATTGCGGCCGAAACCGCCGATGTGTGCGGAAAGGTCGACGTCCTCATCTTTACCGGAGGAGTAGCCCACAGCAAGTATGTCACGGACGAGATAACCCGCCGTGTCGGGCATCTTTTCCCGGACATCCGCATCTATCCCGGCGAGGACGAACTGAGGAGCCTGGCAGAAAACGGTTACATCGTCCTTTCCGGCAAAGCCAAGGTCCATACCTACGACAAAGACCACCTTATCGAAGACTAGAACACTGATAACCACATAATTATTCGACATGGAGAAAATCGATTATTCGAAAAGGTCATTCGCTTATTATCCGACGCAAGCCATCGTGACAGCCAAGTACGAGGGCGGAGCGTGGGGGAAACCGGAGATCTCCGCAGATTTCAATCTCAACATCCATAGCTTCGCTGGCGTGCTCCATTATGCTCCCGCATGTTTCGAGGGTCTCAAGGCCTTCCGCGGCGTGGACGGCACGGTGAGGATGTTCCGTCCGGATGAGAATGCCAAGCGCCTCATGAACAGCGCAGAATATCTCGACATGGCATATCCTTCAGAGGAGATGTTCATAGAGATGTGCGCCATGTGCGTGAGGGCGAACTGGGATTGTATCCCTCCTTATGAATCGGGCGCCTCCCTGTACCTTCGTCCCGTGCTTTTCGGAATCAATCCACAGCTCGGTATCCGCAACTCGGACGACGTCGCGTTCGTCGTAATGAGTTCTCCGGTAGGAACCTACTCCGGCGCTCAGGCACTCAAGCCAGGAACCGCCGTACTTTCCCGCAACTACGACCGTGCGGCCACATACGGAAGCGGACGTTTCAAACTGGGGGCGAACTACGCGCAGAGCCTCCACGCCTACAACCTGGCCCACAAGATGGGCTATAGGGAACTTCTCTTCCTCGACACTGCCACACATTCGCAGATCGAGGAATTCGGCTCGTCGAACTTCTTCGCGATCAAAGGCGGCACCTATGTCACCCCCGATTCCTGCAGCATACTTCCCTCGATCACCAACAAGTCCCTCAGGACCATCGCTGCCGACATGGGCCTCAAGGTCGAGACAAGGAGGATACCGGTCGAAGAACTCGCGGAAATGGACGAGGCGAACTCCTGCGGCACCGCGGTGGTGATAACCCCCCTCTGCAGCATCGACGACAAACCGGCCCTCGAATCTTCCGAAATAACCAGGACATACCGCTTCGGCGATCCCAATGAATGCGGGCCCGTAAGCCGTAAACTCTACAACACCATGATCGGCATCCAGAAGGGCCTTCTTCCCGACAGGTACGGATGGTGCATGGTTGTCGATAAAAAATGACGGAAGACGAAAAGGAATACAGGCTCGGCAATGAATTCCGGAAAAGGGGGGACTGGCAGAATGCCATGAACCATTATCTGGAAGCTATTTCCATCAATCCCGACAGCCCCGCCAAAGGGGCTCTCGAGATGCTGGACAGGATCTTGGATTTCTATAACAAGGATATTTATAACCCTTAATAAAAAAGACAATGGCCAAAATGCATGGAGCGGTGGTGGTGGATACGGAGAGGTGCAAAGGATGCAACCTCTGCGTGCTCGCGTGCCCGCTCGGAGTCTTGGAGCTTACGCCCAAGACCGTCAACACAAAAGGGTATCATTATACCCACCCCGTCAAGGAAGACATCTGCATAGGATGTGCAAGCTGCGCTATAGTCTGCCCGGACGGATGTATCACCGTTTATCGTAAAAAGGAGGAGTAAAGTCATGGCAGAGAAAGAAGTGAGCCTCATCAAAGGCAACGAGGCAATCGCCCTCGCAGCGATCCGCTGCGGCTGCGACGGATATTTCGGATATCCCATCACGCCGCAGAGCGAAGTACTCGAGACGCTCGCCGCACAGAAACCCTGGGAGACCACCGGGATGGTGGTGCTTCAGGCGGAAAGCGAACTAGCATCCATCAATATGGTATATGGTGGCGCCGGCACGGGCAAAAGGGTGATGACATCCTCATCCAGCCCCGGCATCTCCCTCATGCAGGAAGGCATGTCCTACCTGGCGGGAGCCGAACTGCCATGCGTAGTATTCAACTGCATGCGCGGCGGTCCCGGTCTCGGCACCATACAGCCCAGCCAGTCCGATTATTTCCAGACCGTCAAGGGCGGCGGCCACGGCGACTACAGGCTCATCACCCTTGCGCCTTCATCGGTTCAGGAGATGGCCGATTTCGTGGACCTCGCCTTCGAGCTTGCCTTCAGGTACCGCAATCCGGCCATGATCCTCTCCGACGGCGTCATCGGCCAGATGATGGAGAAGGTGGTGCTTCCCGGATTCAAGCCCCGCCGTACCGAGGAGCAGATCATGAAGGAATGCCCCTGGGCCGCCACCGGCCGCATGGGCCGCACTCACCCCAACATCATCACAAGCCTCGAACTCCAGAGCGAAGTCATGGAGCAGAACAACCTCCGCATCCAGGCGAAGTACAAGGAATGTGAAGAGAAAGAAGTCCGTTACGAAGAGTATATGTGCGAAGATGCCGACTGGCTCATAGTGGCGTTCGGTTCTGCAGCGCGCATTGCGAAGAAGACCATCCAGCTTGCCCGCGGGGAAGGCATAAAGGTGGGCCTTCTGCTGCCCATCACGCTATGGCCCTTCCCGACCAGGCAGATCGAGGCCTTGGGCAGGAAAGTCAAGGGCATCCTTGTACTTGAATTCAACGCAGGCCAGATGATAGAGGACGTCAAGCTGGCTGTCGGTTGCAGCCTGCCGGTAGAGCATTACGGCCGCCTGGGCGGCATCGTCCCCGATCCCGATGAAGCCCTTGAGGCACTCAAGAAAATGATTTAATCCCGGAACGACATGACAAGAGAAGAAATAATCAATACCGGCGAGCTGGTTTACAAGAAACCGGAACTCCTCAACGAAACCCCGATGCACTACTGCCCCGGATGTCCCCACGGCACAGTCCACAAGCTGGTGGCTGAAGTGATAGACGACATGGGCATGCGTGACAAGACCATAGCGGTGTCTCCCGTCGGCTGCTCGGTGTTCGCATACCGATATATCGACGTGGATTGGGAAGAGGCCGCCCACGGACGCGCACCCGCGCTGGCCAGCGCCATCAAACGCCTCTGGCCCGACAGGCTGGTGTTCACCTATCAGGGTGACGGCGACCTGGCCTGCATAGGCACCGCCGAGACCATCCACGCCCTCAACCGCAAGGAGAATATCACCATCATCTTCATTAACAACGCCATTTATGGGATGACAGGCGGCCAGATGGCCCCGACCACGCTGCTGGGCCAGAAGACGGTCACCTGCCCCTATGGCCGCGAGGTCGCCCTCCACGGTTATCCGCTCAAGATTGCCGATATAGCCGCAATCCTTCCCGGGACCTGCTATGTCACACGCCAGACGGTGCACACGGTACCGGCCATCCGCAAGGCGAAAGCCGCCATCCGCAAGGCCTTCGAGTATTCGCTGCAAGGCAAGGGCTCCAACCTGGTGGAGATCGTCTCCACCTGCAATTCGGGCTGGAAGATGTCTCCCGAAAAGTCGTTCAAATGGATGGAAGAGAACATGGTTCCGTTCTATCCTTTAGGGGATCTCAAGGATACAGGTAAAGAATAATGCCATGACAAACGAAATAATCATTTCAGGATTCGGAGGACAGGGAGTCCTCTCCATGGGCAAGATCCTGGCCTATTCAGGCCTTATGGAAGGCAAGGAAGTGACCTGGATGCCGGCATACGGCCCCGAACAGCGCGGCGGCACTGCCAACTGTACCGTCATAGTCGCCGACGAGGCAATCGCCTCACCGGTGATCAGCAGCTACGATGTGGTGATAGTCCTCAACCAGCCTTCGCTCGACAAGTTCGAGCCGAAGGTGAAGAAGGGCGGTGCCATCATCTACGACAGTTATGGCATAATCAATCCTCCCACCCGCAAGGACATACGCATCTACAAGATAGATGCGATGGACACCGCTGCGGAACTGGGCATGACCAAGGTGTTCAACATGATTGTGCTGGGAGGCCTCCTGAAGATATGCCCGATGGTTTCCATCGACAGCGTACTGAAGGGGCTTCGCAAAACCCTTCCCGAAAGGCATTGGGACCTCATCCCCAAGAACGAAGAGGCCATCCGCAAGGGGATGGAGATCATTCGCCCGGTTTGATGTAACGGTCTTCGGCGTAGAAATCTTCCAGCTCTGACTGCGCCTCGCGAAGGTCGCCGATCATGGCGCTGTAGCGGGGATAGACCATATTGGCCACGAAGTTGTTCATCCAGAACGCGCTGCCCGTGGAGAAGGTGCGTATGTCGTTGTTCTCACGGCGGAAGGGTTCCGGTACCCGGTCGATGCAGCAGTAAACGGGGACGTAGGCTACCATGGTGGCATCGTCCAAGTTGAAATAGGTGACGCCGCCCACTTCGCCCGGCAGGAAGGAACGCATCTGGCACACCATGGTCATCCCGCTCTGCTGGCAGCCTATAGGCCGTTCGCGGAACATCGGGGTACCTGGACAAAGAAGAACTCATGACCGTGTACAACTACCAGATCCCCGCCAACGGCACCGTCGTCACCCTCACCGACAACCGCGGCAACAAATACCAAAAGACCGTCCAGGAAGCC
>CAJOQW010000132.1 GCA_905236955.1 uncultured Bacteroidales bacterium | reverse complement strand
GATGAGTGAAAAAATATGGGCAGATGAAGCTTGGGAAGACTACCTGTACTGGCAGACACAGGACAAGAAAACCCTAAAGCGCATCAACCTTTTGGTAAAGGATATCGAAAGGAACGGTCCACTATCAGGAATAGGTAATCCCGAAGCTTTAAAAGACAATCTCCATGGCTTCTACAGTCGCCGTATCAACGAAAAGAACAGGCTCGTCTACAAAATCGAATCAGAATCACGCATCTATATTGCACAGTGCAAAGGTCATTATAACGATAAGTAAAATACTCAACCACGCTCAGACAATATCGCCTGAGCGTTTTTCCTTCCAAATGTTCACAGGTCAGTTATTGAAAATAATTGGCGGTTACATATAAATCGCCTTCTCCACATGACGTATTCTCATCTTCAAATCTTTCCGGATGAAGAGCCTCTAAAACCCTACCGCACGATGCATTTCAGCGGCGAGGATTCCGTGTACCTGATAGGCTGCGTCCTTGGGATACTCGACAAGAAAAACTACGCAAGCGACGAGGAGACGCGGCTGTACCTGATGATGCATGGAAAAGAATAGCAGGATGTTCCGGCGGGAACAGAAATGCAAGGAGGAATGCGTGAAATGGCAAACTATCCGGAACTCGTGCCGCGCATAAGGAACCTGAGAGCCGGCGCGGGACTCACAAGAGCCGCCCTGTCAGAGGCCAGCGGGGTGGACGCCTATTACATAGTGAAATACGAGAACGGGACGCTCTGTCCATATGGCGAGAAGGCCAGCGCGATCGCTTCCGCGCTCGGCGTCACGGTCGATGCCCTCATAGGGAAGTACAATACCAAGCTGTGGGAAAGCGTGCTGCGCGGGAGCGAGGACATGGACAGGATACATGGCGCCAGGCACGTCAAGGGCTATGTGGATTTCATGAGGCCGATCATCGAGGGCACAAAAGACCCGGCCCATAAAGCAGGCAACGGGAACGCCGTCAACTAAAAGGAGGAACACATGATGCGTGATGAATTTTTTCAAGCGGGGCTGCTTGTCAAACGGGATTATCCCACTGACGAAGCCCAGATATATACCTATAAGAACTGCTCCATCTGCATGTCGGTCGACCACCACGAAAAAGAGAACTCTGCCGATCCGCTCAACGTGGTGTTCCCTGATATCGTCGTGTCCATTGTGCCGCATTTCGGGAAGGGCCTCTCGGAACGGGAGCTTGACGGCCTTCTCAGATATCTCGGCCTCGACACCTCTGCCCCGATGAAACGGAGCACCGTCCGCCACAAGGGAGTCCCCGGCATGGGGGACACCGAGTATTATATCCAACAAATGCCGATGCCGATCCTGCTGAAGTCGTTCCGGCGGGAATACAAGGAATACTGCAAGTCCACCGGCAGGAAGAACGATGGGCGTTTTGAGGCCTGGCTTTCAGCGCCATCCGCCAGGACCAGGATCCTTGCCCAAAAGCTCAGAGCCGCAATGTGAACGGCGGGCATGTTCTTACGGCCTGTCGCACGAAAGGCACTGTCCGTAGGATAGCGGGGGATGTGGCAACATTCAAAGACAAAAGGGAAGATTACGACTCAGATAATTAAACCGCAATGTTCCACAGGATGATCTTCGATCCTGATGAACATTGCCATCTGAAAGGAGCAACGCACATGCCGCCCACGATAACCGACATAGAAAACCGCCTCAACCTGCTCTACCGCTCCGGCCCCGACAGCAAGGAGTACCGGGAGCACCTGTCCATGATAAAAGGGATGGGCTACAAGGTGCTGCGCAACTCAAAAGGCCAGCACAGGGTACAGATGGACATGTCCTCCGCCTTCGGAGGCGTGTTCGACAAGATTTTTAACGGGTGAAACGTGGCCATCACGGCAGATACGCACGAAACATGAATATCAATGGTATCATGCGCATGAAACGTGGACGTCATTGGCATCATGCGCATGAAAGGGATGCCGCTACCGCCACCACGCAATGAAAACAAACAGGGAGGATGAGCCAGATGACCAAGTTCATAAACATCGAAAGGGCAAGGATAACGGATTTTGAGATAGCCGAGGGCGTGGTGCTGAAGTCCAATGTCTCCGCCTTCGTCCCGGGCGACCATGTACAGGTGACCGAGAAGATCGACGGGGCCAATTCGAGCATAACATACGATCCCGGCACGCGGCATATCGACTGCTTCTCGTCCAACAAGCAGGTCACGGAGAAGGACGGCTTCCGGGGTTTCTGGGAATTCGTGTCCTCACTCACGGATGCCGCCACTGAAGCCTTCCAAGCCCATCCCGGCTACTTGTGCTTCGGGGAATGGGAAGTCCCGCACACGATGACATATAACGAAGAGGCGTACAACAGATGGTACTTATATGATATACTCGACAAGGAATCCGGCCTGTACCTGCCGCAGGAGAAAGTCAGGGCTTTTGCGGACGAATCCGGGCTGGATTACATCCATGCCATCTATGACGGCGCATTCCAGTCCTGGGAGCATGTCCAGTCACTGCTCTCCACCCCATCCTCTTATGGAGACGTCATGGAGGGCATAGTGATCAAGAACCAGGACCGCCTCAACTCGCCAGACGCGCCGTTCTACCTCAAGATCGTCAATGACGAGTTTAAGGAGACGAAAATCCGAAACCACATGAGGAAGATCGATGGCACGCTTGAAGCCGAAAGAAAGCAGCAGGCCGATGAAGCGGCGGAGCTCATGTCCGATATCGTGACCATGGCG
>CAJOQW010000131.1 GCA_905236955.1 uncultured Bacteroidales bacterium | reverse complement strand
TCTCCCCCACTCCCCAGAACCGCTGGGACGGGAATGGGAGGATCCTGCGCTTTACCGACAAGTTCAATGCCTGGTGCAGGCAGATAGCCGCAGAAGAGAAAGTTGAGTTCATCGACTTCAACGAAATCGCGGCCGACGGATATGAGAAGTTGGGCAGGGAAACCGCCCGGGCGGAGTACTTCGCCGACGGAGTACACACCTTCGAGAAAGGCGCACGCTTCTATTGTGAAGCCCTTGCAAAAGCTATCAAGCAGGCCGGCGGACCGCTGGCAAAATACATAAAATGAGAAACTTCCTGATTTCCGCAGCGGCAGCCGTAATCGCGCTCGCCGCCTGCAACCACAACGGCCCTGCCGCAAGCGGGAATGCGGCCCCCGCACCGCATCTTGAAAAGCGCGGCAGTGTCACGCAACTCATCGTCAATGGAGAGCCCTGGCTTGCACTTGCTTGCGAACTGGGCAATTCCTCGTCGTCAAGCAGGGAATACATGGCCCCATACTGGGCCAAGCTGAAGGAATCCGGAATCAACACCGTCCTGGCAGTGGTCTCCTGGGAGCAGGTCGAACAGGAAGAAGGCGTCTTCGATTTCACCGTCGTCGACGACCTCATCTCCGCTGCAAGGGAGAACTCCCTCAAGCTGGCCATCCTCTGGTTCGGCAGCTGGAAGAACGGCATCAGCAGCTATCACCCGGTATGGGTCAAGACCGACAAGGAACGTTTCCCCCTGGCGCAGACGAAGGAGCACAAGGAACTGCCCATCCTTTCCACTTTGGGAAAGAACACCTGTGAAGCGGACGGAAAGGCATATGCCGCCATGATGAAACATATCAAAGAGGTCGATTCGGCAGAGCAGACAGTCATCATGATCCAGATGGAGAACGAGACCGGTCTCCACGGTTATCCCAGGGATTATTGCCCGGCAGCCGACGAAGCTTTCGCCGGGCCCGTTCCCTCAGAGCTCATTGAGTATCTGGAAGTCCACCGTGGCGAACTCCTTCCCGAGACCCTCGCGGCATGGGAAAAAGGAGGATTCCGCACATCCGGCACCTGGGACCAGGTATTCGGCGGCGGGGACCGCGCCGCGGAGATCTTCATGGCGTGGAACTATGCTTCCTATTTGGATAAAATCTCCGCCGCAGGCAAAGCCGAATACGACATCCCCACATTCGTAAACGCCTGGATAGTGCAGCCCGAAGACACCCGCCCCGGGAATTATCCGTCCGGAGGCCCCCAGGCCCAGAACCACGACATCTACAGGGCCGCCGCACCCCATATCGACATCCTGTCCCCCGACATCTACCTGGACGACTTCCCGGAAATCCTCAGGATGTACTCCCGCAGCGGCAATCCGGTGTTCATCCCCGAATCCAGGGCAGGCCAGAACGGTGCCGCCAATGCTGCGTTCGCCATCGGAGGGATGGGAGCCATAGGGTATTCTCCCTTCGGTTTCGAAAGGAGTGTGGACAATCCCTCCAACGACACTTTCAAGGCTTTCTACCGGAAAGCCGGCGAGGCTTCGAAGACCATCCTGGATGCCCAGGCCGCCGGAAAGATCGGGGCCGCCTGGGTGAAGGGTTCTTCCCCGGTGAGGGTATCGCAGGACATCGTCCTCGGCGACTATCGGATAGGTGTCGAACTCGTTTCCAGCGGCAAGCGCAACGGCGGCGCGCCACAGCTTACCGGCGGCACATACGACCCGGATGCCGTCGGATATGCCATTGCCATCCAGGAAGATGAAGACGATTTCCTGTTCCTGGGTTCCAACGTGCGCATCACCTTCAAGCCCAAGGACGGGAATGGCACCATAGGCCTCGCCCGGGTTATCGAAGGCGACTTCTGCAAGGGCGGATGGATTCCCGGACGCTGGCTTAACGGCGACGAGATCCAACTCCGCTACGACGTCCTGTATGCCGTCGATGAAGGATATTCCGGGCAGGGGCTGAACTTCGGGAAGCCGGACCCGGGCTTCATCAGGGTTAAGCTATACAAATATTAGAAGCATGAGGAAAATATTGATAATCAGCGCTTTGCTCGTATTGTGCCGGCCTGTTTCCGCCCAGCTTTACCAAGACCAGCTCCCCGGCACCTGCACGACGGTACAGGTAAAGGAACCTGGTTTCAAGGTATTCCAGTTCCCGCGTACGCAAATCCCCAGGATCGACGGGGAGTTCTCCGACTGGGACATCGTGCCGGACTCTTACACCGTACCCATGGAAGAAATGTGGGACGACTCCGGCAGGCACGAGGGCATAGACAAGTCCACCCTGGACATCAAGGTGAAAGTAGGCTGGGTGGAAGGCCTCAACAGGCTCTACTTCTACTATGAGGCCTACGACGATTTTTGGGATTTCGACCAGCTCGCCCTTCGCAACGACACCTTCGAAATCGTGGTGGACGGAGACCTCTCCGGCGGCCCCCACACCGATGAGTTCCGCCTTAATTCCGAAACCCTCACCCGCGACGAGGCGTTCTACCTGATGCAGAACTGCCATGCCCAGAACTACCATATCATGACTCCCCCGACTCCGGGCAAATCGTGGACCATGGTATGGGGAGTGCAGCAGTGGCTGAAGTATCTGCCTTATGCGAACTACGCATACGATTACAGCTTCAGCCACGGGGAGAGCGGCAAACTGCGTTTTGAATTCTACATCACGGTCTTCGACTATGCAAGTCCCGACGGTCCCGCGAATTCCAGGGAATCGGAACTCTACGAAGGAAAGAAGATCGGCCTGTGCTGGGCCGTCATAGACTATGACGGGGGAAGGGGCAGCGACGGCTTCTGGAATCTTTCGCAGCACCACCGGATGTTCGGGAACGCCTCGATGGAAAGGCTCTTCACCCTGATGCCCCTTGAAGAACGCTTCCGCAGGCCTGTAGAGGCGGATTGGACCCACACTTCCATTCCGGACACCCGGACCGTCGTATTCACCGACCGCAGCCGGGGTGACATCACCTCGTGGTCCTGGGACTTCGGGGACGGGGAAACCTCCACCGAACGGAATCCGGTGCACGAATACCGACAGACCGGCAACCACTATGTGGTGACGCTGAAGGTGCAGGGTCCCGGAGGCGAAGACCTGTGCTGCAAGGTATGGGAAGTGATGGTCGAGGGGAAAAAGGGCAAGTGAAAAGGATCTATCTGCTTTTAACACTTATACCCCTCCTTGCGGCATGCAGCGGAGGGGTCTTGGGCGAGAAGGACTTCGACAGGAACTGGGTGGTCGAATCGGAATCCCCCGGCTGGGAAGTGGAATTCCGCGGTGACACCTGCATCCTCACCGCCCCGAAGGGCCTCACTCTCTGGTTCCGCAAGGAACTGGAAGCAGACGTGGCCATTGAATATGACGCCACCGTTTTCCCCGAGCGCCTGAGCGACCTCAACTGCTTCTGGATGGCAACCGACCCCCAGGTACCCGACGGGAACGTATTCGCACGCATGGACGAACGGGGAGGGGTTTTCGCCAACTGCTCGCAGATGAAGCTCTACTACGTGGGATATGGGGGCAACTGGAACAGCACCACGCGTTTCCGCCGTTATGACGGGAATCCGGGGCCCGCGGTCTTAGGTGAGTACACAGACGAGGACCACCTTTTGCGCCGGGACCACTGGTACCATATAGAACTTACTTGCACAGGTGGGAGGGTCGAATACCGCATAGACGGTGAACTGCTGTTCGATTATCATGATCCCGAGCCATATACGCACGGCTGGTTCGGTTTCCGCACGACCCTGTCCCGAATTGGGATTACGAATTTCAAAGTATCATGTCCGCACTAGGCCTCATACTCGTTTCGCTCGTTTCCATCCTGGACCTGCGTACCGAAAACATGCCTTCACCCATAGGGCTCGACGAACCCAATCCTTATTTCAGCTGGCAGATGTTTTCGCCGCGTCGCGGAGCCTGCCAGAAAGCTTACCGGCTTACCGTCAGCGAGGAAGCCGGAAGCCGGGTCTTCGACACAGGAATCGTGGAGTCCGGCTCGTCGCTGAACATCCGCTACTCAGGCCCGCCCCTCAAGCCCTGCACCGGTTACAGATGGAAGGTAGCGGTACTGGACGAGACAGGGACCTGGTCGGAATCCCCGGCCGCCAGGTTCGAGACCGGCCTGATGGACTCGGGATGGGACGGGGCGGAGTGGATAGGTTCCCTCATACCGGGCCTGTCGAAATACAGGGCATCGTTCAACATAGACTACGATGTCACCATACGCAGGGCGCAACCACCATGTGGGAAAGATGGAACTCTTATACCATAGAACGCGGTTTCGGCCCCGTGGAGATGAATTCGTTCAACCACTATGCCTACGGGGCAATAGGGGAATGGTTATTCGCCTATTCCCTTGGCATACAGTGTGATGAAGGGACTCCTGCGTACAAGCACATCATACTGCAGCCCAGACCGGGAGGCGGTTACAGTTATGCAAAGGGCGGTTTTGAAAGCCCCTACGGACGCATAAGCTCCTCGTGGGAGAAGAACGGGGACGGGAGTTATTCGTACCACTTCACAATCCCGGCCAACACGACCGCCACCATGATCCTGCGCGACCCGTCCACGGGCAAGGTCGTCCTCACACGTGAACTTGGATCGGGGAGCTGGGATTTCTGATCATCTCCTCACATCGGGAGGGCCGAAACGGGCCACGTCCCTGGGCTTCACTTCGCTCAGCGGGGGCACCTTGTCTCCCGCCAGTCCCAGCATTATGATGGCGTCCAGGTTCCACTGGGCAACGCCGTTGGTGCTCACCCCGGGAGCCTCTTCGAATGGTTCCGCCGCATCCGCACCGCCTATGGTCTTTGACGCAACCAGGTCGAAGGGCTTGTGGCCTGCATCCACAAGGCCGTCCAGAAAACGGTGCCAGGCAAGGTTCACACGGTAATCGTCCCCCGTCTTCACCGCAGCGAAGGCAAGCATGCGCGGCACGTTCCAGTGGCCCCACCAGCGCTCGTACTTCTTGTTTTCGGGAAGCGACCGGACAGGGTCGTCCCGGGGCACCCCGTACCAGCACGCATATTCCACGAAAGTGTCGTTGAAAGGCTTATAACCTATGCCGTCGTAAACCTCCAGCATCACTTCCATGCCGCCCTGTATGTTGGCCAGATGGTTCGAGTTCGTAACCCAGTCGGGATTCCCCTCATAAGTGAGGACGCCGGTTTGAGGGTCGTAGCCGTAGGGACCCTTGCCGGTGAAAAGCCCGTTCGGAAGATGCGAAAGCGACTCCATGCCTGCTAATATCTTAGCATGGTATTTCCCGTCACCGAAGCGTTCCCACTCGGTGTACCAGTTTCCGACGAAGGCTATCCAGTCGGGACCCCAGCGAAGCCTGGTAGGCTGCGACGTGGGGAACTCCGAGCGGGGTTGCGCCACACGCAGGGGGTCGAACTCCAGGGTTGTGTAGTCGCCGTCGCGCACTTCATGCATGAGGTCCCCCACCCTTTCGTCCGTGGTCAGATAATAATATATCCTATGCCACCAGGCCTGGGCCACGCGGGCTTCCTTGGCCCCGCATCCCCAGTGCGACACATTATGGCGGGTGCCCAGACCGGCCATATCCCCTATGTGGTAAACGTCCACCTCGGATGTGTGGCGTGTCATGGCTTCGGCGAGCCTGAAGATGTCCCCCCGTCCCGAACGGATGAATGCATACCACAGCCACAGCGGGGTTTCCAGTTCGGTGTTGTCCCAGGCGAAACCTCCTATGTCGTAATTCCAAAGATGACGGCCGGGCGTGTAGGAGTGCATGAAATCGCCGTAGTCCCAGAATCCGTACCAGCGCTGGGTACGTACACTCTGTTCGTAGTAAGCGATATATTTGTCCATCATACTCTCCATCCACTGCCTGGTGTCGTTGCCCTGCGGATCCGGCAGACCCCAGATGCCGAAGGCGCCGGCGTCGTGCAGATATTGCGGCGAAGGCATCAGCCTGCTTACGGCCTGCAGGTCTTCGGCCATGGCCACCCTTTCCTGACGGGACGGGAGGGTGATATAAGGAATGAAAGTGAGTTCCGTGGTACGGGATACACCATATGGAGTGGACATGCCTTCCTGATAATCTTCATATGCCGAATCCAGGCCATGTCCTTCGGTATCGTAGTGCCTCATGTCCATGGCTTCGGCCAGGGGGCTCCATATCCAGGCCGTCATTCTGGCTTTGTCCTGTGTCATGCCCCCTACTTCCAGTTCCTTTGGATATGACTGCCAGAAATCCTTGACGGAAAGCCCCAGGCCGCCAGAAACGTCGCCGGCCTGCACGAAACCCGCCGCCTTGCCTCCGCCGGCGGTGCCTATCCAACGACTCTCCGGATTCGCCCGCTTGCGTATGTCGAAGCCGTCGGGATTCAACTGTGCCAGGCGGAATCCGTCCCAGTCGGCCCAGTCATCGATGAGTTTCCGCCCTGCAGCATCGAATCCGGCCTTGTCGGGGACGCGTGCTCCGGCCACCTGGTCGGAAAGATAATCCCGCTCCCCCTCCTGTCCGGGAACCCGCAGGCCCCTTCGTCCGGCAAGGGGCTTTACCGATTCGCTCCACAATCCGCCATTTTCAGTGACGAAGCTCACGTGGCGGTTGTGTCGTTCTTCCCTCAGGCACAGGGAGAACTCCACCCCGAGTCCCTTTATGAAATCCTTGTCCTGGTCGCCATCGTAAATGACGGTATGCACCATCTTCACAGGGGCCGCACCGCTGCTTATGTAGAAACGCACGGTGAACGGCAGCCAGTTGCGCGCGCCGTCGGTATGGCACCCGTCCACCTTTATAACTGCCAGCACGGGACCGGATTTCTCCACTGCCACGTTTTCAATCTTGCTGGCAAAATCCTGATATTCAACGGTATTATCGGTCAGGCGCGCCTCCCTTTGCAATACCAGCCTCATCCCGTCCGAGATGAGCGTCCCGCCCATGTCCACGGACTTGACCAGTTGCGTGCCCTTCTTTGCAAAGACGATGGTCTGCACCCCGTTGCAGACAGTAAACCCATCTTCCGATTCGGTTACCGAAACCAGTCCCTGCGGGAGAGACTTCAGGTCTTTCTTCTTCGGTTTCAACGCTTCCAGGGAGAAACCGCCCTTCTGCGAAGGGCTTACGGTAGCGGCAACGCCAAGCCATTTTATGGAACCGTCGCCATGGCGGGCCATCACCCACTGCTGCGAAGGCACCGTTTCGCCGGATGCGTCGCGCAGGACGAACCGCTGACCGTCAGCATAGGCACCTTTTGCGAAAGGGACGCCCCAGGTTTCACCTGTGGGGAAGGAAGGTTGTCTGCCTACCCAGCCGATTCCGACTGGTTGTGCGAAAATCAGCTGCGTGGCAAGCAGGAGAACCGGAAGAAGGAGGAATCGTTTCATCTATTGTCAAGGTTTAAAACAAAGATAACAAAAAATCAGTGGCTGCTTAATCGGAAAAAAGACGTATCTTTACGTCAAGTGCCTGTTCTTATGAAAAAATACTTCGTGATAGTGCTGTTGTGCTGCATCTGCACAGCAGGGTTCCCCCGGGACAAATTCGATTTCAACCGAGGATGGCTCCTTCATGTCGGAGACGTCCCTTCCGCTTCCAACACATCCTTCAACGACAAAGGCTGGAAACCGGTGACTCTGCCGCACGCCTTCAATGAAGACGAGGCTTTTGCCGTGGATATCAAGGACTTGACCGATACCGTCATGTGGTACCGGAAACACTTCGTGCTGCCGGCTTCGATAAAAGGCGGCAAGGTATTCCTCGAATTCGAGGGGGCGCGCCAGGGAGTGGAAATATATGTCAACGGCCGCCTGGCCGGCAGGCACGACAACGGCGTGATGGCGTTCGGGCTGGACATCACCCCCTTTGCAAAGAGCGGCAAGAATGTGGTGGCGGTGAGGGTGGACAACACATGGGAGTATTTTGCCGAAGGTGCGGACAAGAAATACCAGTGGAGCGACCGCAATTTCAACGCGAACTATGGAGGCCTGCCCAAGAACGTCCGCCTGCACTTGACAGGTCCCGTGTACCAGACCCTCCCGCTGTATTCGAACCTGGGCACCACCGGCACTTACATCTATGCAACCGATATCCGCACCGGCTCCCGCAAAGCCGAGGTACATGCCGAATCCCAGGTGCGCAACGAAGGGAAGAAGCCTGTAATAGCAGGTTTCGAGGTTTGCATAACCGATCCGGAAGGAAGGGTGGTATCCACCTTCTCCGGCAAGGAAGAAGAAATACTCCCGGGTGCGGATGCCGTCCTGAGGGCATCCGCCGAAGTGGAAGGCCTCGAATTCTGGAGCTGGGGCTATGGATATCTGTACGACGTGAAGACCTCCGTAACCGTGGACGGAAAGAGGGTTGACGAAGTGACAACGCGCACCGGTTTCCGCAAGACTCGCTTCTCCGAAGGCAAGTTCTCTCTCAACGACCGCGTGACCATGGTCCATGGTTTCGCGCAGCGCACTTCCAACGAATGGCCGGCCCTGGGCATGTCCGTCCCCGCCTGGCTCAGCGACTACTCCAACCGCCTCATGGTGGAATGCGGAGGCAACCTGGTGCGCTGGATGCACGTCACCCCATGGAAGCAGGACATCGAATCGTGCGACAGGGTCGGACTCATGCAGGCCATGCCGGCAGGTGATGCCGAAAAGGATGTCCAGGGCATACAGTGGGAACAGCGCAAGGCCCTCATGCGCGACGCCATAATCTACAACCGCAACAACCCCTCCATCATATTCTACGAGTGCGGCAACGAGTCCATCAGCCGCGAACATATGCTGGAAATGAGGGAGATACGGGACAAGTACGACTTCTATGGAGGCAGGGCCATAGGTTCCCGCGAAATGCTCGACATCCGCGAAGCCGAATACGGGGGCGAGATGCTCTACATAAACAAAAGCGCGCACTCCCCCTTCTGGGCCATGGAATACTGCCGCGACGAAGGCCTGCGCCTGTACTGGGACGGGTGGTCATGGCCATATCACAAGGAAGGGGACGGCAACAAGGGCTTCCTCTCGGCCTCGACGGGCAAGATCGTCCCGGGCAACGCCGCCCCATACAACCACAACCAGGACGAGCTGGCGATAGAACACATCCGCCGCTGGTACGACTACCGGCTCGAGCGCCCCGGAACGGGCACCCGGGTGAGTTCCGGCGGGGTGAACATCATCTTTTCCGACTCCAACACCCACTACAGGGGCGTGGAAAACTACAGGCGGAGCGGAGTGGTCGATCCCATGCGCATCCCGAAGGACACATGGTTCGCCCATCTGGTGATGTGGGACGGGTGGGTACAGCCCGAAATGCCGCACATCTACATAATAGGCCATTGGAACTACCCCGAGGGTACGGTCAAGCCGGTCTATGTAGTTTCCAACACCGAAAGCGTGAAACTCTTCCTGAACGGGAAGGAACTCCCCTGCAGTTCAAGGGAATACGACTACCTCTTCACATTCGATAATGTCGGATTCCAGCCCGGCACCCTCACTGCCGTCGGTTATGACGGGGGCAGGGAAACCGCCCGGTGCAGCAAGCGGACGGCAGGAGCTCCGGCTTCCCTGAAACTTTCCGCGACATGCAGTCCGGCAGGCTGGATGGCCGACGGAGCGGACGTAACCCTGCTGCAGGTAGAGGTGGTGGATGCCGAAGGCCGCCGTTGTCCCCTTGCCGGCAACATGGTACACTGGGAGTTGGAAGGTCCTGCCGAATGGCGCGGAGGCCTTGCCAAAGGCCCGCAGGACAATTACGTCCTCGCAAAGGACTTCCCGGTGGAATGCGGCGTGAACAGGGCCCTCCTACGTTCCACGACCACTCCCGGCAAAGTGACGGTGACAGCCTCGGCCCAAGGCCTTGGGAGCGCCTCGATAAGCCTCGGGACCCTGCCTTGCAAGGCAGATGGCGGATTGTCCGCTTATATCCCCGCAGACTTCCTCCCCCTGAACCTTTCCCGCGGCGCAACCCCGGAAGGCCCCTCATATACCGATGAATGGGTGGATGCCCCCATAGCGTACGCAAAGGCCGGCTCGAACAACGACACCGCGGCCAACAGCTTCGATGACAACGAGCTCAGCGAATGGTGTTCCGACGGCACCCTTGCAGGCGGCTGGATCACATACACCCTCGGGCGCATGGCCCAGGTGGACGAAGTGTGCATGAAGCTCACCGGCTGGCGCCTGCGCAGCTACCCCATTGAAATATTCGCAGGTGATGAACTGATCTGGGAAGGGGAAACCCCGAAGAGCCTCGGATATGTGCATATTCCCGTCAAGAGCACCATGACAAGGGAAATCACGGTTCGGGTCAAAGGGTCGGCATCGGAAGGGGATGCCTTCAGCGGGATAGTGGAGGTGGTGGCCCCGGTAGCCGGGGAACTCGACCTCTACCATAGCAAAGACGGAGACAAAACGAACGACGAATTAAGGATAGTCGAAATAGAATTCAAGGAAAAAATACACAAGAAATGAAACGCAGGGAAGCATTCAAGATGTTCCTCAAGCCAGGCTTCGAGGACGAGTATCAGCGCCGCCATGCAGCCCTTTGGCCCGAAATGAAGGAACTCCTCAAGGAGACGGGAGTGAGCAATTATTCCATCTACTGGGATAAAGACACCAACATCCTCTTCGCCTACCAGGAGGTCGAAGGGGATGCCGGTTCGCAGGATCTCGGAGACAATCCGGTCGTCAAGAAGTGGTGGGACTACATGGCCGACATCATGGAGGTCAATCCCGACAATTCGCCGGTGTCCATCCCGCTTGACGAGCGGTTCCACATGGATTAGGTCCTATTTGACAAGTCCGGCGGTGATGAGCCGCGAGAGTACGGGCACGGTCGTCTCGAAGGCGGTTCCGTGCTTGTG
>CAJOQW010000130.1 GCA_905236955.1 uncultured Bacteroidales bacterium | reverse complement strand
GACGCGACTGGCAAGTTCGAACTCGCCGAGTTTCTGGCGTTTGAGCATCATCCAGTCGCAGGCGGCAACCTTGTAGCGGTCGCCCTGGGCGGAAGATTGTACGGAAGGCAGCAAAAGGAGCGCTGCCATGAGCGCGGATAAAGTTCTTTCAAAGGTTTTCATATCGTCACAAAGTTAATTATTTCTATCTTTGTAGATAATGACCAGGACAGAAAACTTCGATCTCTCCACCCGCAACACCTTCCGGATGAAGGCGAAATGCGCCCTCTATATCGAATACGATACGTTAGAGGAGCTCAAATCGATCGACCCCCAAAGTCTCCCGCAGCCCATAATGCATATCGGAGCCGGCAGCAACCTGCTGTTCACCGGCGACTTCCCCGGCACGGTGCTCCATTCGAACGTCAAGTTCATGAAATTCGTCGACATGGGGCTTGACGAGGTGCTGATGACGGCAGGGGCCGGAGTGGTGTTCGACGATTTCGTCTCAAGATCGTGCGAGGCAGGGTTGTGGGGGGCGGAGAACCTGTCCCTCATCCCCGGAGAAGTCGGGGCCGCCGCCGTGCAGAACATCGGCGCTTATGGTGTCGAGGCCAAGGATATCATAGCCGGGGTCGTATGCCTCGACACAAAGGACTGGACCAAGACCATATTCAAGACGAAGGAATGCGGATACGGCTACCGCGAATCGATGTTCAAGCGGGAAAAGGGCCGTTACATAATAACCAGCGTCCTTTTCCGGCTCACCCGCAAATATTCGCCGAAACTCGATTACGGCGGAGTGCGGGCCGCACTGCCACCGGGAACCGTCCTCACTCCGCAGATGGTCCGCGAAACCATCATCGGCATCCGCCGGCAGAAACTTCCCGATCCGGCCGAGACAGGCAGCGCCGGATCCTTCTTCAAGAACCCCGTCGTCTCCCGCGAACTCTACAGCCGTATCCTCGAAAGGGAAAAGGTCGAAGTCCCCCATTACGATCTCCCGGGAGGTTCCGTCAAGATACCGGCCGCCTGGATGATCGACCGCTGCGGCCTGAAGGGTATGCGCAACGGGGGAGCCCAGGTATATGAAAAGCAACCCCTGGTAATCATCAACGCCACGGGCGAAGCTACCGCGCAAGACATACTCGGCCTTGAAAATCAAATAATAACCACAATAAAAGAGCGCTTCGGAGTGGAACTCCATCCCGAAGTGGAACACATCGGGTAACCATGGCAACATTCATCATCGAAGGCGGACACGAACTCAGCGGCACCATCACTCCGCAAGGTGCAAAGAACGAAGCGCTGGAAATACTCAGCGCGGTGCTCCTCACCGACGAACCGGTGCGGATAAGCAACGTCCCGGAAATCCTGGACGTCAAGAACCTCATCGACCTGCTGTCGGGCATGGGGGTGAAGGTACAGAGGCATTCCAAAGGCGAATATACTTTCACGGCCGATGCCATAGACCTCCCTTACGTCTCTTCCGCAGAATTCGTGAAGAAATGCGCCACCCTGAGGGGCTCCGTGATGATAGCCGGCCCGCTCCTGTCCCGCTTCCGCGAGAGTTTCTTTCCCAAGCCGGGCGGGGACAAGATAGGCCGCCGCAGGGTGGACACCCACATCGAGGGCTTCGTGAACCTGGGGGCCACCTACGGGTACGAAAAGTCTTTAAGGGCGTATCACCTGACGGCTCCGGAAGGGCTCAGGGGCACCTACATGCTCCTGGACGAGGCTTCCGTCACCGGTACGGCCAACATAGTGATGGCGGCTTCGCTCGCAGAAGGCGACACGACCATCTACAACGCGGCCTGCGAACCGTACATCCAGCAGCTCTGCCGTCTGCTCAACGCGATGGGCGCCAATATCGAGGGCATAGGGAGCAACCTGCTCACGGTGCACGGGGTGCGCCGTCTGCACGGGGCCAGCCACCGTATCCTCCCCGACATGATCGAGGTGGGTTCGTTCATCGGCATGGCTGCCATCACCCGGAGCGCCCTCACCATCAAGGACGTCTCATATCCCGACCTGGGCATAATTCCCGAGGCCTTCAAGAGGATAGGTCTGAAGCT
>CAJOQW010000129.1 GCA_905236955.1 uncultured Bacteroidales bacterium | reverse complement strand
GTGATCTTGCGGGTATCGGAAGCCAGGACTGGCGCCGTCCTGTAATCGGCGCCATCCAGGAACTGCACCGCCAGCTCTCCGCCTATATCTCCGACCAGGCTGCTGGCCAGGGCGATGCGTACGTTCCATTTGTCACCTTCGTAAAGGAACTTGGGCTCGACGAGGCTTATCTTCACGGGGATGGTTACCACCATTTCGCGACGGATTGCGGCGTTGCGCATCCACTTGTCGTGCGAGAACAACTGCACATAAAAAGTGGACAGCTTGTCGGCGTTGGTGAAGGTGAACTTCACGGTGCCGTCGGAAGTCGCCTTGAGGAAAGGTTCCCATGCTATGGTGGTGGCGAAATCTTCCCTGATGGGGATTTCTTCCACATCACCTCCGTCTTCGTTCCCGGCCGCTCCGGTTGTCCCGGGGATTGCCATGTCCATCGCCTCCTCCATCTCGACGGAGTCGTTGAACACTGCACTCTTCATTACCGCCCTGCTCATCATCATGGGCCTGCTGCCATAGACGCCGAACCTGCGGACGCCTTCGTCCATGCCCGGCTCGGCATTGAAATGCACGGGCGGGTAGGGGTATGGGTACGGACGCGCCTCCGTCCAGACGTTTGGCATGAAGCGTTCGGTGCTCTTGTCGAAGACCGTGGCGGCTACTTCGGCCCCGGCCGCTGTCTTGACGGTGAAAGTGTAAGATGCTCCGGGCGAGGTGGTATCCATGAACCTCCCGAAGGAGAGGGGCATGTCGTAGGTATGGTTCCCGCGTGCCTTGTCCACCGAATGGCTGTATTCTTCCTTGTTCTGGAAATACAGGACTTCGAGCCTGACGGTTTCGGGATAGGAATCCTTGTAAGGATACTGTACGGTGGCAGTGGCATTTGCGCCCCCGGCAGGGGAGAAGTGCAGGAGCCTGGATTCCAGCAGGGTGCCGTCGGTCCCGTGGAGTTCGGCAACCGCCCAGGTCTCCTTCTTGCCTGCCACGACGACCATGCCTATGCCTTCTTCCGTGTCCTTGAAATAGTAGTCTATGTCATATTTGGGGTCCTCGTGCCCGCTGATGTTCACCCATTTCTGGAATTCCATGGTCTCGCCGGTGACGTCGGTGACTTTCACCGTCACGATGTAGGACGACCCCCACCTTCCGTTGTCGGTGGAATCGACGGGGAAGGAGAAGGCGAAGCGGTCTTTATCCGGCACGATCTTGCCGGAAGCCCACACCTCGCCGCGATGGTCCGCTTTCCAGGAGATGTCGGCCCCTGCGAGGGAATGTCCCGAATAGGCCTTCACGCTGCCCTTGACCTCCACGCTGTCGAGCGGCATCTCGAGCCTGGGGAGCTTGTCGAAGACAAGGTCGAAGGTCGGGAGCACGAAGTCGTCCACCAGGACGCTCTTTACGCCGATGCTCCTTCCTGCCTTCTCTATTACTATATCGTAGCGGCCGTTCCTCTCGCCCCTGCGGAGGACGAAGGATCCCGCCACGCTGCCGTTGGCATTGGTTACAAGGGTCTGCTCTTCCAACGTTTCCCCTTTGGGATTCTTGAGGACAGCCTTCACCTTGATGCCTTCTCCGGATGTTCTCAAGGTATATTTGCCGCTATATAGCACGGCCTTGAAGGAGACGGTTTCGTCGGGCTGGAAAGCCGAACGGTCGGTGAGGATCATGCAGTGTTGATGCAGCGGGTCGTCGGTGAGGTCGTATCTGTTGAAAGTGCCCGGGTAGAGCTCCCTGGAGGCCCTGTCGCCGCTGCGCAGCACCATGGTGTACGAGGATTTGAAGTTCCTTCCGGTCAGAAGGCTTTCGACTTCCTTGGGTACGGCGGTGAATCCGTTCAGGCGTATGTCCTTTAAGGTCTTTACGGACTTGTCGTTCTGACGGACTTCGATATCGACCGACCGCAGGGGCTCGCCGCTGCGGAAATCGGTCGCCCATACGCCAAGGCCTGCGGCATTCCAGCGGGTGGCGGCGGAAATGGTGTATTTGTTCCAATCGACCTTTTGTTCGCAGTCTTTCCCGCCGGTGCATTCCACGGTGTACTTACCGTCCGGAAGGTCGGGAAGGTCGATGCGCAGCTTGTCGAAGGCATAGTAGCTCTTCTTGGGGTTGGCCAGGGTATATTCCCAAACGGTCTTGTCCTTCCCGGCTTCTTCCTTCATTATCTTGATGCGGACGCTTTCCAGGTTCCTCAGGGCGAGGTCCAGCGCGCTGTCCTCTATCTCCGCCTGGATTTCGGTATCGTCCAGCCTGGAGATCAGCTCCCCGGCCATGACGCAGCCTTCAGCGATGGCCTTCTCGCTACCGCTGAAAGCTTTCCCTTCAATCTCCAGCGCGGCGCATTTTTCGCGCAGGGCCTTGAAGTCGGCGGAAGCGCTGTTCTCATTCTCCGACAGCTTGGCGAATTCTTCGGCAAGGAGGTCTTCCCTGGCCAGAAGAGCCGCCGCCTTGCCGGCATAACGGGCAGCGAAGTCTTCAAGGAGTGAGTGCCTGTCTTCCTTCATGCTTATGGCCTGGTATTCCACCAGGGCCTTCAGGGGATAGGAAGTATATTCCTTCTCCATCCTTTCCTGCGGGAACAGGCTCCACAGGCAATAATCCCAGTCGCTTCCGAGCAGGCCCTTGAGGGCCTTCGAGAATTTGTATCCTTCCAGTTTCCAGTCCCTTTCCCAGAATTCGGGATTCTTCCCCGAGCGTAGGGCCTTTTCGTTATCGGTCAGATACTTGTAAAGGACTTCGGGGCTTTCGCCGCGGCGCATGTAATAAATGGCGACGGGTTCGCCGAAAGCTTCTATCTCGGCCCTGAAGGCGCTGCGGAGGGAGTCCCTGAGCTTCCAGTTCCGGCTTGTGGCCACGTTCACATATTTTTCACATGCGTCGTAATAGTCCCAGGTCAGATGCCGGGCCTTGGCCTCGGCCTTGATGGCCTGCAGGCAGGACGCCGCGTCCTGCGGGAGGTCTTTCTTCTGTGCGTCGGCGAATTGCTGCCACAGTTTGGTGAGCTGGTGGCCGTCCTTGTCCGTCGCGGGAGTTGATGATGTAAGTATAGGTATCAGTGCAAGCGTCATGACAAATGTTAAGATGCGTTTCATTTCTGACATCCGTTAAAATATTCGACAGCTTCCGTTACTACAAAAGTGCTGCCACCGATATAAATGAGGCTTTCGGGCCCTGCTCCCGCAAGGGCGGCGTCTATGCCTTCCGCGACGGAAGCGGCCTCGACCGCTTCCAGGTCGGGCCTTGAGGCGGAGAACCTGGAATGGAGTTCGCCCACGGGGAGCGCCCTGGGCGTCTTGGGCG
>CAJOQW010000128.1 GCA_905236955.1 uncultured Bacteroidales bacterium | reverse complement strand
TGGTAATGATTGATTCTGTGAATTTTATAGGCCCGTTGCTGCGTAAATAAAATAAAATTGCTAAATTCGCGGTCCATTTGATTATTATTAAAATAAAACAACAATATCATGGCGGTACTTGAAAAAATCCGTGTTAAGTTCGGCCTTGCGATTTCCATCATCATCGCACTGGCCCTTTTATCTTTCATAATCGACCCGAGCACATTGGAAAGCGCCCTCCAGGGCATGTCCAGCAAATATGACGTTGGCAAGATCGCAGGCAGGTCCATCCGTTACAACGAATTCCTCGAAGACGTCGACCGTTATACTTCCATCAACGAAGTCATCCGCGGCACCAGCGTCAAGAGCGAGGCCGAGCAGCAGCAGATCCGCGACGCCGCATGGCAGGAACTTGTCGACAGGTATCTCTTCGTCAAGAACGCCAAGGACGCTGGCATCACCGTCGGAAAGGCCGAACTGTTGGACCTCACCACCGGAAGCAATCCTTCCCCGATCATCCTCCAGTCCTTCTCTTCCCAGGACGGGTTCGATCCCCAGAATGTGGTCGATTTCGTCCAGAACGCTGTTCCCTCCGACGAGACAGGGCGTCTGCAGATATTCTGGAACTATCTCCAGAACACCGTCAACAACCAGCAGTTCTATACCAAGTACGGAACCCTCTTTGCCGCCTCCGCATATCAGAACACGCTCGAGAAAGCCGACGCGGTAGCCCGGAACAACGCCACGGCAAACGTGGACTACGTTACCGTAACCTATCCGTTCGCCCCCGACTCCACTGTCACCGTGTCCTCCGCCGAAATCAAGAAGTTCTACAACGACCACAAGTCCTTCTTCCAGCAGAGGGCCAACCGTGACATCGAATATGTCGTGTTCGAGGTCGTTCCTTCCGCAGCCGACATAGCCCTCGCCAACGAGAAGATCAACGAGGTATATGACGAGTTCGCCACCACCGACAACATGAAGGCCTTCCTTCTCCGCAACTCCGACCGCCAGCTCTCCGACTACTGGTATCGCAGCGGAGAACTCAACACCATCAACACAGACATCAACAACTTCGTGTTCGACGGTAATCCCACCGGTGCGTCTCCCGTCTATTCCGACAGGGACAATATCTTCTACACGGCCCGCGTGATGGAATCCGCCCAGATCGCCGACTCGGCCTACGTAAAGCATATACTTCTTCCCGCCGGTTCCAAGGACAGGGCTGACAGCCTTGTGGCCGTCATCAAGAAGGGTGGCGACTTCGCCGCGCTTGCCGCCCAGTTCTCTTCCGACCAGGGCTCCGCTGCCGACGGCCAGCTAGGAAACATCGGCTGGATGACCCAGACCTATTTGATCCCCGGTTTCGAGAGCGTCATCACCGCCAAGGTGGGCGAGCCCTATGTCGTCAACACCCAATACGGCACCCATGTCGTGCTCGTAAGCGCCAAGACCGCCCCCATGCTCAAGAAGAAGGTGGCCATCCTTGAGAAGGCATCCATCGCCAGCAAGGAGACCTTCAACACCTTCTATTCCCAGGCAAACCGCTTCGCAACGCTCGCAAACCACACCTATGACGGGTACAAGGCCGCCGTCGACTCCCTCGGGGTCTATTCCCACAGCCTCAACGTGAACGAGGCAACGTCCGCCTACGGCGGCGTGGACCAGGCCAAGGAAGTCACCCGCTGGGTGTTCGATGCCAAGGAAGGAAAATCTTCGGACATCATCACCGTCAACAACAACTATTTCTTCATCGCGGCCGTAAAGGACGTTCATAAGGAGGGTACGGCAGATCTCCGCGAGGTGGCCGATGCCATCCGCCAGCAGCTCTATACCCGCAAGCTCGCCGAGGCCAGGACGGCCGATGTGGCAGGCAAGATAGCCGGCAAGACATCCCTTGAGGACATGGCCGAGGCCCTTGGGGTCAACGTTGTCAACGAGCCCTCGATGTCCTTCTCCACCACCGGAGCACGCCTTCTCGACCCGGCTCTCGTAGGCGCCGCCTATGCCACGCCCGCAGGGCAGGTTTCCGGCCCCGTATCCGGCTCCTATGCGACATATATAGTAAGGGTGAATTCCCGCGAGGACGGCGACTTCTTCACCGAACAGGATGCTGCGAACCTGGCTCTCCAGAAAGCCCAGTACAGCTCCCAGCTCATACTTCCCGTCATGAGCCAGATAGGTGATGTCAAGGACAACCGCGCCCGTTTCTTCTAGGAAAGGCACCTGCCATGAAAACCGGCTGCAAAGGCCGGTTTTTTTTCGTTATCTTTGTATATTAAAACAATCCAGCGATGAGTCTCAAATGTGGAATCGTGGGGCTGCCCAATGTGGGTAAATCCACCCTCTTCAACTGCATCAGTTCCGGAAAGGCGCAGGCCGCCAATTT
>CAJOQW010000127.1 GCA_905236955.1 uncultured Bacteroidales bacterium | reverse complement strand
AGCCGTCATCCTTGCCGCCGGGTATGCAACGAGGCTTTATCCGCTCACCGAAAACTTCCCAAAGCCCCTCCTGAAGATAGGGGACGGCACCATCCTGGGCCGCCTCATGGACGATATCGCCGCCATTCCCGGCATCGATTCTTCCATGGTGGTCACAAACCACAGGTTCGCGGGGATTTTCCGGGAATGGGCCGGGGCTTATCCAGGGGTGAGGATACTCGATGACGGGTCCACCGATAATGACAACCGCCTCGGCGCCGTGAAGGACCTGCTCCTGGCCATATCGGCCGGGGGAATAGACGACGACATCTTTGTGCTCGCGGCCGACAACATCCTGGATTTCAGCCTGGGTGGATACGTGGATTTCTTCCGTGCAAAGGCCGCCAGCTGCATAATGTGCCATCATGAACCTTCGATAAGGAAGCTTCAGCGCACGGGAGTGGTCGCCCTCGGGGAGGATTCCCGCGTACTGCAGATGCAGGAGAAGCCCTCCGAGCCGGTGAGCCACTGGGCCGTGCCCCCGTTCTATATCTACGCCCGGCACGACCTCCCTCTCATAAAGACCGCTATGGAAGGAGGCTGCGGCTTCGACGCTCCCGGCAACCTGGCGCATTATCTGGTGGACAGGACGGCCGTTTACGCCTGGGAGATGCCTGGCGCAAGGTTCGACATAGGTTCGCTCGACACCTACCGCGAGGCACAGCTCCTCTTCGGCGGAGATGATAAGATAAATGATTGAATATGAAGATATTGGTAACCGGTGCAGCCGGATTCATAGGCAGCAAGCTGGCATTCACTCTCGCTTCGAGGGGGGATGAGGTCATAGGCATAGACACCATCAACACCTACTATAACCCGGTGCTCAAGTACGCCCGCCTCGCCGAGTGCGGATTCTCCCTTCCCGAGGATACCCCCACAGCAAAGGTTGTCCCGTTCACCGCCAACGACGAAGGGCTGGAGGTGGAAGTGCCCGACCTTGCATGGGGAAAGCGCCTCGTGAGCGCCAAGCTGCCCAATCTCAGCTTCATCCGCATGGACATAGCCGACCGCACGGCCCTGCCGGCGCTCTTCGCCGCGGAACATTTCGACTGCATAATGAACCTGGCGGCCCAGGCGGGGGTGCGTTACAGCATACAGAACCCCTTCGCCTACATCGACAGCAACATATACGGGTTCATGAACATCCTGGAGTGCTGCCGCCATCATGGCATAGGGCATCTGGTTTACGCTTCTTCCAGCAGCGTTTACGGGCTCAATACCAAGACCCCGTTCAGCGAGGACGACGAGGTCATCCGTCCGGTAAGCATCTACGCCGCCACCAAGAAGAGCAACGAGCTCATGGCGCATTCCTACGGCAAGCTTTACGGCATACGCAGCACCGGCCTGCGGTTCTTCACCGTTTACGGGCCCTGGGGCCGTCCGGACATGGCGCCCATGCTCTTCGCAGGCGCAATCAGCAGCGGAAAGCCCATCAAGGTGTTCAACGGCGGCGACCTCATCCGCGACTTCACCTATATCGACGACATCGTGGGCGGCACCATCGGGGTCATCGACCACATCCCCGGCCCCAATGCCGACGGAGTCCCTGTAAAAGTCTATAACATAGGTTGTTCGCATCCTGTCAAGCTCATGGACTTCATATCCGAGATAGAGAAGGACCTGGGCATGGAGGCAAAGAAGCAGTTCCTGCCCATGCAGCAGGGGGACGTTTACCAGACCAACGCCGACACCACCCGTCTCGAGGAAGAAGTGGGCTACCATCCTTCGGTGCTCCTTCCGGACGGCATCCGCGAGTTCATCGCCTGGTTCAAATCGCCAAAGAATCCGCTGAAATGAAACCGATCACCCCCGAGACCAGGATGGCCGACCTCATCGAGGCCAACTACGGGCTGCTCCATGTGCTCGCCCGCTTAGGGATGGAAGGGGCTTTCGGCGAGAGGACCATACGCGAAGAATGCGACAAGCACCTTGTCGATCCGGCAACCCTCATCCTTATCTGCAACGTCTATTCCCGTCCGGGCTACACCCCCTCGGAGGCCCTGCTGCGCGACGGCAGGGTCGAGGATATCCTGCGCTATCTTCACCGGAGCCACGATTACTACATCAAAGACGCCCTGGTGAACATAGCCGGCAGCATAGAGGAACTCATCTCCCCATGCACGCCAACCCAGAAGCAGGTGATCCGCACATTCTTCATCGATTACAAGTCGGAGTTGGAAAAGCATTTCGCCTATGAAGAGGACGAGGTGATACCCTATGTGCAGAATCTCCTCCTGGGCAAGCGCAATGCCGGTTTCTCAATAGACCGATTCGAGGAGAACCATTCCAACATAGATGAGAAACTGTCCGACCTCAAATCGCTTATATTGAAGAGCTTGCCGCCGGTTTGCGACAATTCGCTGAGGGTGCGGCTGCTCATTTTCCTGTATGCCCTGCAGGGAGACCTCGCCTGCCATACCCGCATCGAGGACGAAGTGCTGGTGCCCATGGTGCGCCTGATGGAGAATCCTGCCGCAAGGTATCCGGACGCAAACGGCAGGGCTGAAGGCGCCCCGGACGGGGAAGGGGAGTCCGAAGTGCTTTCCGGGCGCGAGAAGGAGATCCTCGTGTCGGTGGCGCAGGGCCTGCTGAACAAGGAGATAGCCGACAGGCACAACATCTCCATAAATACCGTCATCACCCACCGCAAGAACATAACCCGCAAGACGGGCATAAAGACAGTGGCCGGCCTCACCGTCTATGCGATACTCAACAACCTGGTGGACATCGACAATATACCGCATTAGGCCATGACTCTCTCTCCTCCAGGGAAGAAGATACTCCTGCACGTATGCTGCGCGCCGTGCTCGGGGGCCATCATCGAAGAGATGGCCAGGGAGGATATCCGCCCGGTTGTGTTCTGGAGCAATTCCAACATATATACTCCTGAAGAGAACCGCAAGAGGCTGGAAGTCCTTCTGCCTTATGCCGCGGAATTCGGAGTGAGTGTGGTGGAAGATGCATATGACCATTCGCAGTGGCTGGATTTTATCAGGGAGCAGCTTGGGAACAACGACCCGGCAAAATACCCTGAAAGGGGTGACAGGTGCCTTATGTGCTTTAGGTTCAGGCTGTTGCGGGCGGCCCGATATGCCGCCGCAGGCGGATTCGACTGTCTGACCACCTCCCTGGCATCTTCCCGCTGGAAGAGCCTGGAGCAGGTGGACGAAGCAGGCCGATGGGCTTGCGGTGCAGTGGAAGGGGTCGCCTGGTGGGACAAGAACTGGCGCAAAGGGGGGCTGCAGCCCCGGCGTAGCGAGATTATAAAGGAGCGGAACTTCTACAACCAGTCTTTCTGCGGCTGTGAGTTCTCGCTTGGATATGTAAAAAAGGAGAAATAAAACCATATGGGCAACAAGACAGTACTGGTATCGGGCGGAGCGGGCTTCATAGGGAGCCACGTTACCGTCGAGCTCGCCCAGGCGGGCTATGATGTGGTGATGGCCGACAATTTCAGCAATTGCGACGAAACCAATTACAGGGGAGTATGCGCCATACTCGGGCGCGACCTCCCGCTCGTGCGCATGGACTTCTGCGACGAAGCCAGGGTGAAGGCGCTTTTCGCGGAATTCCACATAGATGCCGTCATCCATTTCGCCGCCTTCAAGGCGGTGGGGGAGAGTGTCCGGGAGCCCCTTAAGTATTATCGGAACAACCTGCTCAGTTTCATGAACATCCTGGAGAATGTGAGGAAAATCGGGGGCAACGTGCTGTTCTCTTCGTCGGCGACGGTGTATGGCGAGCCCGACCGTCTCCCGGTCACCGAGGAATCCCCGCTCCAGCCGGCCACATCTCCCTATGGCAACACCAAGCAGATGTGCGAGGACATCCTCCGCGACAGCGTGAAGGCTTATTCAGGCTTAAGGGGCATAGCCCTGCGCTATTTCAACCCCATCGGGGCCCATCCTTCGGCCCTGATAGGCGAGCTGCCGCGCGGAGTGCCCAACAACCTGGTTCCCTTCATCACCCAGACAGCCATAGGCAAGAGGGCCTGCCTGAGCATATTCGGCAATGACTACCCCACTCCCGACGGGACGTGCCTGCGCGACTACATAGACATCGTGGACCTTGCCAAGGCCCATGTATGCGCCGTGACCCGCATGCTGGAAGGAAGGATGGATAACGCGTACGAAATCTTCAACATAGGCACCGGAAGGCCCGTCAGCGTGATGGAACTGGTGAACGCCTTCGAGAAGGTGAACGGGGTGGAGATCAACTGGCAGTTCGCACCTCGCCGCGCAGGCGATGTCACTGCCGTGTGGGCCGACCCGTCGCTTGCATGCGGGAAGCTGGGATGGAAGGCGGAACGCTCGATAGAGGAAACCCTCGCCGCGGCATGGGCTTGGGAGAAGAAACTGGCGAACCTGGCCTGACCACGATGTACGTCGGCCTCATTTCCGACACCCACGGGGTGTTCGATGAAGAATTCCGCAAGTTCTTCGCCCCGGTCGATGTGATATGGCACGCCGGCGACTGGGGGCACGGCCTGGAATTCTCGCGCGAGATCAGTTCCTTCAAGCCCACGGTGGGCGTGTACGGCAACTGCGACGGGCAGGATATTCGCAGCGAATATCCTCTGTATCAATTCTTTGAAGAGGAGGGCATGAGCATACTCATAACCCATATCGGAGGCACGCCCGGACACTATTATCCCGATGCCAGACGCCTCATAGAGAGTTTCCGGCCCCAGGTGTTCGTCTGCGGGCATTCGCACATACTCAAGGTGCAGTGGGACGAACATTATCAGATGATGTACATCAACCCGGGTGCAGCGGGATATCAGGGGTGGCAGACGGTGCGGACCGCCCTGCGCTTTAAAATCGCAAGCGGGAAAATTTCGGCTATGGAGGTCCTGAACGAGCCTAGGGGCTCCCTGGGCTTCTGATTATTCTATGCTTTCCAGTTCCACTCCCGGCAGGTTGCCCAGGAGGTCGCCCATGGTGGCGAAGTAGTTGTCGTGCCGCACCTTCAGGTCCAGTATGGCCCTCATCTTTCCGTTGTCGATGCGCGAGACGGAGTACGACCTTACGGATATCTTCCTTTCATTGAGGGCGTCGATGACGCCCATCAGGGCCTCTTTCGAACCAGCCACGACCGTTACGGCGAGGGATTTCTCGCCGAATTGCGGAAGAAAATAATGCATGACCTCCAGCACCAGCAACACCAGCACGGTGGCTACTGTGGAGATGATATACATGCCTCCTCCGCATCCCAGGCCGATGGCGGCGGTCACCCACAGGCCGGCCGCGGTGGTGAGGCCTCGCAGGGAGTTTTTCTGGAAGATTATGACGCCGGCACCTATGAAACCGATGCCCGTCACGACCTGTGCGGCCACGCGGGCTACATCGAAACGCCCGGCCTGCACGCCCTGGAAACCGTACTGCGATATGATCATGAACAGGGCCGAACCGAGGGCCACGAGGAAGTGCGTCCTGAGGCCGGCTTCCTTCGAGCGGTACTCCCGTTCGAAACCTATAAGTCCGCCGAGCACGCCGGCGACGAAGATCCTGAGAATGAATTCTCCTTCCATAAGCTGTCTGTCAAAATAATCCTGGTGTTATACCCAGCCATTTCAGGACGGTCTCTCCCCACAGCAGGATGATGAACCACGAAATGGTCATGAGCGTGATTCCGTATTTGAAGGCGTCCGTCATGCTGTACTGGTTGGTGGTGTAGAGCAGGGCCGCGGGCTTGCTGTTGAAAGGCAGCACGTAGCAATGCTCGATGAGCATGGACACCGGCAGGGCGAGGCTGATGACCGGATATCCGAACCTCTGCGCCACACCCATGGCGATGGGCACGAATATCATTGTGCGGATGGTCTTGCTCTGGAATATCAGGCCCGAATACATCATGAAGAACGTGAGTATGACGTAGAGTACCCAGAACGGGGTGTTGTCGGTGATTCCGAGGGAGTCGAAGAGCGCGTTTACCATTGTACCGGGCAGGCCGGTGGCGTTGAGGCCGGTGCCGAGCACATAGGCGCCGCAGCTGAAGAGCATCAGGTGCCAGGGGATGTCCACGTCGTTCCACTTGACCACGCCTATCCCGGGCATGAGGGCTATTACGGCGCCGATGAGGGCCACCGTGGTAGCATCCACCCCGTGGAGTCTGTCGGTGCACCACATCAGCAGCACGCCGCCGAAGATGGCCACCGCCTTCCATTCCTCCCTGGTCATCTTGCCCATTGCTTCGAGTTCGGCCTTCAGGCGGTCCATGCCGCCCTCTATCTGGGGCTTCTGCTCTTCCTTCTTCATCGGGAAGAAGACATACATGCCCAGGAGCAGGCCGATTATGAGGATCAGCACGCTCATGGGGCCGCAGCTGATGAGCCAGTCGCTGTATCCGAACTCGGAGGTGGTGGCCCCGAAGATGAGCGAGATGGCGAGCAGGTGGGCGCCTGAACCGGTGTAGAAGGCATTGGCGCCGATATTCACCTGGAAGAGCTCCTGGATCACGAGGTTGCGGGCGAAGTTGTTGCGGTTGCCCCCGTAGGCGCCGTATATGGCGCATACCGTCATCATTATGGGCAGCAGTATGGCCGCCTTGACGGTGGTGGCCGAGATGAACATGCTGAGCACCAGGTTGATGAGCAGGAAACTCCAGAGCACGCCTTTGGCAGTTTTGCCGAACTTGAGTACGAAGGCGAGCGCGAGGCGTTTTGCGAATTTGGTCTTGACGAGCATGCTCGCCAGTATGAAGCTCAGTATGTTGAGCCACATTACCGGGTGGCCCAGCTGTGCGAACGCTTCCTTCTGCGAAGTGACGCCGCACAGCACGGTCCCCAGCACTACAAGGAGGGAGGTCAGGTAATTGGGTATGGCCTCCGTCATCCAGAGTATGAGGGCGGCGACGAAGATGGCCAGCATGGCGTAGTTGCTGCGGATAAAGGCGGGGAGCCCTATCTCCTGCAGCCTCGCGACGGCCTTACCGCTGACGCTGCCCTCGGTGATGTTGTCGATGAAACCTATATGGGAAAACCAGCATATGAGCACGAAGGCGATGGCCGCCAACGGGATGCCCAGCTTCGCCATCCATTTTTCGAAACCGGATTTCTCCATCTTCGGGAGCTTCTCGATACGGTAATTGTTCATATCGAGGGGATCGTATGCGGGCGCCTGCTGCGCCGCCGCCTTCGTGTCTTCTGCCATTATTTCCAGTTTTTATAAGGGTTCTTCATCAGCATGGAGTTGAAGTATTTGGGATCTCCCGTAACTTCCTCTCCGAGCCATTCGGGCTTGTCGAAGGGCTCGTTCTCGTCCTGCAGCTCGACTTCGGCCACTGTAAGGCCGTCGTTGTCGCCGTAGAACTCATCGACTTCCCAGGTGTGGACTCCGTCGGTGTTCTTTACCAGATAGCGGGTCTTGTCGATAACTCCGGGTTCTGCGAGATTGAGCAGGGCCTTGACGTCCTCTACCGGAATCTCCTTCTCCCATTCGAAGCGGTCGGCTCCGCTGGCGTTGCCTATGCCCTTGACGGTGATGAAGCCCTTCTCGCCCTTGACGCGGATGCGGACGGTCCTTTCGGGCACGCTGCACAGGTATCCCTGGGTAATGCGGGTAGCCTTGAAGCAATCCTTCTTGAAGTCGCCCCTTACAAGGAACTTCTTTTCTATTTCGCGGTTAGCCATAATGTTATTCGTTTGCCAAAGGTTTGTCTATCATTCCTATTACGCGCTTGATGGCCTGGAGGTAGTTGATGTTCTCCACTCCTTCGAGGCCGCAGTCGGCGACAGTCTTCTTGATGTCTTCGATCTCGGTGGATTCGCTGTTGATGGTTACCACCTTGGCTCCGTTGATGAGCACGTTGCCGACCTCGCAGATGGTGTCGTTGACCATGTAGCCGAAGCGCTGCTTGTGTACGCGCACCGCAGCCAGGTCGGGGCAGGCCTTTACCATAGCGATGAATTCCTCATAAGTATAGGTATCCTTGTCGAGTTTGGGCATCTCCACCATGAAGGCGGGGAACACTTCCTTTTCGAGGACTTCGCGGCTGATGGGGAATTCGCCCTTCATGAGGGGGTTCCACTGCTCGAAGCCGTCAACGGTCTGGACATAGGTCTTGATGTCCATCTTGCCGTTACGGATCTTTGTGTTGTTGATGTCGTTCTTGGCGCTGATGATATAGATCTCGTCGCTCGTGCGTTCCCATACTTTTTCGGGCACCGGAACGGAAAGGCGTGCCATCCTTTTGTGGGCTTCGCAGAAGTTTTGTCCGAAGCTCCTGAATTCAAAGCGAGGCTTGCTCTGCTCGCCTATTTTCAATTCTGCCATAATGGAAATGATTAAATGTTGATAATGGTTATTGCACGATTGCGGTATCCTCCGTGCCGTCGGTGGAGTT
>CAJOQW010000126.1 GCA_905236955.1 uncultured Bacteroidales bacterium | reverse complement strand
TTCTACCGCACTGCCAGGGCGGTGCAGGGTCCGGACGGCATCGTTACCGCAGATGAGATAATGTACATGACCGCCCAGGAAAAGTTCGATCCGGCATGGCTCGTGAACTTCAGCATCGGCAAGAGCTGGTACATCCATTACAAATACCAGCTGGGTGTGAACTTGAATGCCAAGAACATCCTCAACAACACCAACGTCAAGACCGGCGGCTACGAGCAGAACCGGCTTGTGGAAAACACCACCAGCAAGACCCGTTATTATCGCTTCGACCCGAAGTATTTCTACATGAGCGGGTTCAATTACATGTTAAACATCTACTTCAGATTCTAAGGCCCTATGAAAAAGATTATTTTGCTCTTTGTAAGCACTGCGCTTATCCTTACGGCCTGCGAAGAATGGCAGCCGGTGTTCACCCGGGAGTATGAGGAACCGGAGGCTGAAAAAGTCTATACCGACTCCGACATGGCCGGTTATGGCTCCCAGCTTTCCATCAGGGAACTCGCAGCGATGTATCCGGGCCTCGGACGTCCCGTCAAGCTCACTACCGGTTGGATCAAGGGCCAGGTGACCAGCGACGACATGTCCGGCAACATCTACCGCACCATGTACATCCAGGACGAGACCGGCGGCATAGAGGTAAAGGTCGGCCGCACCAATCTCTCCAACGAGTACAGGAAGAACCAATGGGTTTATGTGAACCTCAGCGGCCTTACGATCGGCATGTATGGAGGCAAGACAGGCAACAACGGCGGTTCCGGAATGATCCAGCTCGGCCTGGAAGACCAGAGCGGAGAATACGAGACAGCATATATCGACCTTCCTTTCCTTGTGGACAGCCACGTGTTCAAGGGGGCATTGGGAAGCGAAGTGGTTCCGTATGTCCTTACCGAGAACATGCTTCCCAGGAAGGACGACACCCAGAAGGACAGCAAGTATATAGGCAGTCTCGTAACCCTGAAAGGCCTCAAGTACGGCGATGAGGTGTTCGCTCTCCTCTATATCACGTACAGCGAGGATACGAAGGCTTCGTCGAACCGCATATTCCTTTCTGACAAACCCTGGGGTATCACGACATGGGCCCTTACCAAGACGCGTATGGGACAGTTGCTTGAATCCGGGGTGTGGGATGACGTGAAGATAGGCAACAGCGGCGACTATTCCTACGGGACAGTCGGCGACCACAGGAACTCCAGCGGCATGAACGGCAACATGTACGGCGACATCGAGCGCAACGCCTACAGCGTGAGCCACTATTTCAAGATGGGGTCCTCCGAGATACAGCTGCGCAGCAGCGGCTATGCCCGCTTCGCCGACCTGTCCATAGACCCGGCCATCCTCGACGGCACCGCCACGGTGGATGTGACCGGCATCCTCACCATGTATCAAGGCAGCGTGCAGTTCACGCTCCTCGACATGGACGGCGTTACGATAGAATAAACAGTTGAATGATGAAAAGGTTTTTCCCTGTCCTTATGGCTATCATGAGTCTGACTGCCTGTAATTCCAAAAACATCTTTCTCCAGGAGTGGGACACTCCTTACGGGATACCCCCTTATGACAAGATTTCCATCGGGGATTACATCCCCGCAATCAAGGAGGGCATAGCCCGTCAGCAGGCTGCCGTGGATGCCATCACGTCCTGCCCGGACGCCCCCACCTTCGACAATACAATAGCTCCCCTGGAACTCTCGGGGCTGCTGCTCGAAAAGGTGACGGGGGTGTTGTTCAACGTTTCCGAGACCGACCGCAGCGACGAACTGGACGCAGTGGTCGAAGAGGCCCTGCCCCTTCTGAGCGAGAACAGCGACAACATCTCTTTCAACAAGGCCCTCTATGACCGTGTGGCCGCCATTTACAAAGGCGACAGGAGCGGCCTTACCACCGAGCAGAACACCGTCCTGCAGAACTGGTTCGAGGACTTCGAACGGGAAGGCATTGGCCTTCCGGAAGATAAGCAGGCCCGCCTGAGGGAGATCAACGCCGAGCTCGCCGGCAAGACCCAGAAAATAGGGAACAACATACTTGCCGAGAGCAACGCCTTCAAGGAGAAATTCGGCTTCAGCGTGAGCGATTATCCCGAAAAGATGACCACTACACAGGACCGCGACCTCCGCAGGCAGTATCTCGAAGCTTACACCATGCGCGGCCATAACGGGAACGGGTACGACAACCGCGCCCTTGCCGTGGAGGTGCTGAAACTCCGCCTCGAGAAGGCCCGTATCCTCGGGTACGAAAGCACCGCCGCCTATGAACTCTCCGACAAGATGGCCCACGACCCGGCTACCGTCGATGCTTTCCTGGACGGCATCATCAAGGCATCCACGGCCAAGGCCAGGGAGGAGGTAGCCGAGATGCAGAAGATCATGGACGCGGATCCTTCGGTTCCCGGGGGCAGCAGGATCGAGCCCTGGGACTGGTGGTATTACGCCGAGAAGGTGCGTGCCTCAAAATACGCCCTGGACGACGATGCCATAAGGCCCTATTTCCAGATGGATTCGGTGCGCAACGGAATCTTCATCGCGGCCAGGAAACTCTACGGGGTGAACGTGGAGCCCGTCAAGGATGTTCCGGTATATTCTCCGGGCAATGTGCAGACGTGGAAACTCAGCTACGACGACGGCTCGCTCATCGGAATATTCACCACCGACTACCTGCCGCGCAGCTCCAAGAGGGGAGGTGCGTGGATGAACAATGTCCGCAGCCAGTATATCGACGCCGACGGCAAGGAAGTGCGCCCCATCATAGTGAACGTGGGCAACCTTGCCGAAAACATGAACGTGGACCAGGTGCAGACGGTCTTCCACGAGTTCGGCCATGCCCTTCACGGCTTCCTTACCAAGTGCACCTATCCTTCGGTCAGCGGCACCGGCGTCAAGCGCGACTTCGTCGAGACATTCTCGCAGATAAACGAGCACTGGGCCTTCCAGCCGGAGCTGCTCTCGCTGTATGCCAAGAACGGGAATAACGAGGTCATCCCCCAGGAACTGGTGGACAAGATAAACGCCGCCCTCCAGTTCAACATGGGCTTCATGACCACCGAACTCTGCGCAGCCTCCATACTGGATATGAAACTGCACGAAGTGACCGATTTCGAAGGATTCGACATCGACTCCTTCGAAGCGGCCCTGGCCAGGGAGATAGGCCTGAATCCCGAGATAGGCTACCGTTACCGCACCACCTACTTCAACCACATCTTCTCCAGCGGCTACACTGCCGGTTATTACGGATACCTGTGGTCGGAGGTGCTTGACCGCGACCTCTTCAGCCGTTTCGAGGCATCCCCGGACGGAGTGTTCGACAAGGCCGTCGCCACGGAGTTCAAGCAGACCTTCCTCGAGAAGGGCGGCAGCGAGGATCCCATGGTCCTGTTCAAGAAATTCATGGGCCGCGAGCCCGACAACACCGCATTCCTGCGCGGACGCGGTCTTATAGATTAACTTCAAACACTTAAAATGAAACGTATCGTATTGGTCAGACACGGCGAGAGCCAGTGGAACAAAGAGAACCGGTTTACCGGATGGACAAATGTGGATTTGAGCGAGAAGGGTCTCCAGGAAGCCTTCGAGGCAGGCAAAACCCTGCGTGAGAAAGGCTTTACCTTCGACATCGCCTATACATCATACCTCAAGAGGGCCATCAAGACCCTCAACAACGTGCTCGATGCGATGGACCTCGACTGGATTCCCGTACGCAAGAGCTGGCGCCTGAACGAGAAGCATTACGGCATGCTCCAGGGCCTGAACAAGGCCGAGACAGCCGCCAAATACGGCGACGAGCAGGTGCTCGTATGGCGCCGCAGCTATGATGTCGAGCCCCTTCCCCTTCCCGAGGACGATCCCAACTCCGCGACCCTCGACAAGCGCTATGCCCTCGTTCCCGACGAGTACATCCCGCGCACCGAAGCCCTCAAGCAGTGCATAGAGCGTGTCATGCCTTACTGGGAAAGCGAGATATTCCCGCGCCTCAAGCAGGTCGACAACATCGTGGTGGTAGCTCACGGCAACAGCCTCCGCGGAGTAGTAAAGCACCTCAAGGGCATCTCCGACAGCGATATCGTAAAGCTCAACATCCCTACGGCGGTTCCGTACGTCTTCGAGTTCGACGACGACCTCAAGCTCGTCAAGGACTACTATCTTGCCGATCCCGCCGAACTCGCCGCAAAGCAGGCTGCGGTCGCCAATCAGGGAAAGGCAAAGTTATGATACTCAAGTTCCAGCCTTTGCTGAAAACCCTTGTATGGGGCACCGAGAAATGGGTGCTTTCGGGGGTCAAGGGCAGTGAAACGACCGTGGCGGAGGGACATCTGGCCGGAAAGACCTTGAACGAGGTTTACGGCAGGGAGTTCCCTCTGCTCATAAAATTCATCGACGCCGGGCAGGATCTCAGCATACAGGTCCATCCCGACGACGCCCTGGCATACGAAAGGCACGGCTGCAGGGGCAAGACCGAGATGTGGTATATCATGGATACCGCACCGGGAGCCCGTATCGTATCGGGTTTTTCGAAGGCCATCACTCCCGATGAGTATCAGATGCTTGCGGAGTCCGGGAACATCATGGACGTCTTGGCCGTCCATGATGTGGCTCCGGGCGACGTGTTCTTCCTCCCGGCCGGCCGTGTGCATGCCATCTGCGGGGGCTGTCATCTGGCCGAGATACAGGAAACCAGCGACATCACCTACCGCATCTTCGATTACAACCGCCCGGGGCTCGACGGCAAGCCCCGGCAGCTCCATACCGGGCTGGCCAGGGCGGCGATCGATTATACTGTGCATCCCGACTACCGGACCCACTACGAACAAGCCGGGAACGAAGAAGTGGTGCTGGTGCGCGACCGTCACTTCATTGCCTCCATGTACGACCTGACGCAGCCCATGGAGGTGTCCCTGGAGGATAAAGGGGATTTCCTGGCAGTGATATGCACTGAGGGGTCAGGCCTTGTTGGGGGTGTTCACATCAATGCGGGAGAAGCCATCCTTGCCGATTATTCCGAGAACAGGATAAGCTTCGTCCCAGGAGGGGCGAAACTGAAGTTGCTGACGTCATACGTTCCGGATCCTATCTGATTCCGGTCTCGACCAGTTCATAATCAAGCAGGCGCTGCTCCAGGTTGGCGCCGGCCACCCTTATGCGCACCGGATCCCCCAGGCGGAAAACCTTATGGGTCCTCTTGCCCACGAGCCGGTAGTGGTCTTCGTCGAATTCGAAGAAGTCGGAACGGATGCTGCGCAGCGACACCATGCCTTCGACCATTGAGGGCTCTATTTCAACGTACATGCCCCAGTCGGTAACTCCCGATACGCGGCCGTCGTACTCCTGCCCGACCTTGTCCTGCATGTATTCCACCAACTTGTACTTCGTGCTGGTACGCTCCGCGTCGGCGGCGACCAGTTCCCTTTCCGAAGCGTGCCGGCACTCCAGCTTGTAGAAGCCGTTGTCCTGCGATGCGCCGCCGGCAAGGTATATGGTGAGCAGGCGGTGAACCATGAGGTCGGGATAACGGCGGATAGGCGAGGTGAAATGGGTGTAAAATTTGAATGCCAGTCCGTAATGGCCGATATTGTCGGTATCGTAGCAGGCCTTTGCCATGGCCCTTAGGGCGATGTCTTCGAATGCGGCGCATTCGGGCTTGCCTTCCGCACTCCTCAGCAGGTCGTTGAGGGTCTTTGCGGCGGCGCGACCCTCCAGGGCATCTCCCATCTTGTATCCGAAAGTGCCGGCGAAACGCTTGAGGCTTTCCAGTTTCTCGGCGTTGGGCAGGTCATGGACGCGATAAACGAAGGTCTTGGCGTTCTTCTGGGCCACGCCGTTCATCTGCCCTCCGGTGGCCACGTATTCCGCCACCGTGCGGTTTGCCAGAAGCATGAATTCCTCTATGAGCCAGTTGCTCTCCTTCGACACGGCCTGATGGACATCGACGGGCTTTCCGTTCCCATCTATCTCCACCTTCATCTCCGGCCTGTCGAAGTTGATGGCGCCCGCCTTCGCCCTCTTGTCCTTGTAGATGGCTGCAAGGCTCCACAGGGTGGTGACCGCGTCTTCTATCGGGGTTTTTTCGCAGCCCTGGGGAGCCGTCTGGTTCCCGGTCTGCGTGATACAATATTTCTCTATGATATCCTGTGCCTGCCGGTAGTCGAAACGATAGGAGGAGTTGATGACCGTGCGTCCTATCCAGCGGCTCTTGATGTCGCCCTTGGGGCTTATCTCGCATACAACCGAATAGGTCAGCTTGTCCTCGTGCGGGCGCAGGGAGCAAAGCTTGTTACAGAGTTTCTCGGGGAGCATGGGCACGGTGCGGTCCACCAGATAGACGCTGGTGCCCCTTTCGCGGGCTTCGCGGTCCACTGCGGAGCCGGGCTTCACGTAGTAAGATACATCGGCTATGTGCACGCCCACCTCGTAGTTGCCGTTGTCCAGCCTGCGGAAGGACAGGGCGTCGTCGAAGTCCTTTGCGTCGGCCGGGTCAATGGTGAAGGTGAGGGTCTGCCTGAAATCCTTGCGGCCCTTGAGGTCCTTTTCGCTTATCTCTTCGGAGATTCCGTCGGCGGCGTCTTCGACCTCCTTGGGGAACCTGTAAGGCAGGTTGAATTCCGCCAGGATGGCATGCATCTCGGTCTCGTTCTCGCCCGGAAGGCCCAGGACGTCGGTCAGATGCCCCATTGGATTCACTTCGCTTCGGTCCCAGCGGTCCACCACAGCGGCAACCTTCATGCCCCTCCTGGCGCCCATAGCGGCGGCTTTTTCGGCATCCACCTCTATGTCCCACGGCATGTTCTTGCTTTGCATCAGCACCCAGGCCTGGGCCCCTACGTTATGGAAAACCCCCACGAACTGCTTGCCGCTGCGCTTCACTATCTCCACTATCTCTCCTTCGCGCTTCATGGGAGATTGCTTCTGGCCGGCCCTGCCGTTGGCGCGTGAAGGAACCTCCTTTGTCACGGCAACCCGTACGGTATCGCCGTCGAGGGCATGGCGGGTCTTGGAGGCCTTTACGAAGATGTCGCCATCCTGGCCGTCGACGATCACGAATGCAAAACCCTCACGGGTCATCTGCACCGTGCCCACTTCCTGCGGAAAAGATTTCTTGTGCTGGGAAGGCCCTTTGCGGCCCCTTCTTTCCGATTGTTTCCTGCCTTTGCCGAATTTGCTCATAACTCACAAATTTAAGCAAAATCCGCGACACTAAATGAGTTTGTATTCCTTTAATTGCCTGCGGAGTTCGCGGTGGTTGGGGCAAAGTTCTTCGAGCAGGGCGTGGAACCCGGGCCCGTGGTCCATATGGCGGAGATGGCAGAGTTCGTGGAGCATGACATAATCCTGCAACTCCGCGGGCAGGCGCATGAGGTTCAGATTCAGGTTGATGTTGCCTTTTGATGAGCAGGAACCCCAGTTGCTCACATTATGCTTGATCCGTACGGCATTGTACGAGAATCCATGTCGGGCGGCCAGTTCGGCGAGCCTGCCGGGGAGATATGCCTTGGCCTCCTGTCGCAACTGCGCCACCTCGGGGGTTTCCACCGCCTTGCGGCGTCTCCTGCGATAGACGATCCTCACGCGTCCTGCCAATATGTCCCCGAGTGTGATTCTCATGGCCTGGTTCCGTGGGGCAAAGATAAGAAAGTTTCACTATCTTTGCGAATTGAACACCATAGAACAGGTAATGATCAGCGAGACAAAGATAGATGCTGCCGTGCGCGGAATATTCGGCAGCATCGCCTTCCCTGCGGAGCCTGCAAGGCTATACGACCCTCTCCGATATATGATAAGCATAGGCGGCAAGCGCCTGCGTCCGAGGCTCTGCCTTACTTCTTACGCACTTTTCAAGGACGACTTCCCCGAAGATATAGTGGAACCCGTAAGGGCGCTGGAAGTCTATCATTCCTTCACCCTCATCCACGACGACATCATGGACAAGAGCCCCCTCCGCAGGGGCTGCGAGACGGTGTGGAAGAAGTGGAACCCCGACATCGCCATCCTCTCCGGCGACGTGATGCTTACGGACGCCTTCAGGCGTGCTGCATCGGCTCCGGTGAATGTCCGGGAGAAGGCCCTATCGCTCTTCACACGCACCGCCGCCGAGGTTTGCGAGGGCCAGCAGTACGATATGGATTTCGAATCGGCGGACGAAGTGTCCATGTCCGCATATGAGAAGATGATAGGCCTTAAGACGGCAGCCCTGCTGGCTTGCTCGTCCGGAATGGGAGCGATACTCGCCGATGCACCTGAAGCCGCCTGCAAGGCACTGTACGACTATGGCTGGAACATAGGGATGGCGTTCCAGGTGGAAGACGATTATCTCGATGCTTTCGGAGATGAGAAGGTGTTCGGCAAACCTATAGGGGGAGACATAGTCAATGCCAAGAAGAGCTGGCTCACCGTCCGCGCCGGCGAAAAGACAACTGACAAGGCCGCTTTCCTCAAAGCCTTCTCGGCCCCTGCCGGAACGGCGGAGGAGAAAGCCGCCAAAATCTCCGCAGTCAAGGACATTTATCTGGAACTGGGTGTGGACAAGGACGCTGTCGCCGCCATCAAGGATTATTCCGCCAAGGCGATGGAGGCGGTGGAAGGGATCGGCCTCGGACCGGTCCGTCTCGAAAGCCTCAGGCGTTTCGCCGCGGCCCTCATCGGACGCGTCAGGTAGATGGAGAAAGGCGAAGCCATAGTGGTAAAGAATGCCGGGAGTCATTTCTTCCTGAGCAGGCTTCCAGAATGGGCGCCTTTCCCGGCCGTGCTCCGCGGCAAGGTGCGTCTGGGGCGTAACGTCTCAACCAATCCGGTCGCGGTGGGCGACCGGGTGGAATACTACATGGGCGCCGATGTCTCCCTGCCGGGAGATGCCGGGGCCGAACCGGGTGACCGTCAGACCTTCGGACAGGGAACAGCGGTCATTTCCTCGGTCCTGGACCGCAGGAACTACATCATACGCAAATCCACCAACCTCAGCCGTCAGAACCATGTGATAGCAGCCAATCTCGACAGGGCGGTGGTGGCCGTGAGCCTGTTTTTCCCCGAGATAAAGCTGCCTTTCCTGGACAGGGTGCTCGTCACCTGCGAGGTGTACGGGGTGAAGCCGGTGATAGTCCTGAACAAGGTGGACCTCTACCGGGACGAAGCGCCCGACGCCGTGGAAGACTTCGTGCGTATCTACACCGGAGCCGGGTACAAAGTGATCCAGACCTCGTGCAAGACGGGGGAGGGGATCGACGCGCTGCGGCAGGAATGCTCTGCCGGGGTATCCCTTTTCTCCGGGGAATCCGGGGTGGGCAAATCCTCCCTCATCAAGGCGCTGGACCCTTCGCTGGACCCGAAGATAGGGCGCATCTCCGCCGCCCATCTCCAGGGGCGGCACACCACCTCCCTATACGAAATGTATCCTCTCGGCTCCGGCGGTTTCATCATCGACAGTCCTGGCCTGAGGGGTTTCGGGCTGGTGGACCTCAAGAAGGAAGAGATCGCCCTTTACTTTCCCGAGATGCTACGGGCCGGCAGGAATTGCCGCTTCACCCCGTGCACGCATACCCATGAACCCGGCTGCGCGGTGAAAGAGGCTGTGGACAGTGGTGGAATAAGCGCCGAGCGCTACAATTCCTACCTCGGGATGCTCGAGGAAGATACCAAGTTCCGCTAGAATTGAAAAGCCTCAACCGCGAGATACTCCGCCTGGCCGTCCCGAGCATACTGGCCAATATCACCGTGCCCCTGGTGGGCATGGTGGACATAGCCATAGCCGGCCATCTGCACGCGATACCCTCGGATGCCGTCCCTGCCGCTTTCATAGGTGCCGTGTCGGTCGGTTCCCTCCTTTTCACCGTGCTGTACTGGAACTTCGGATTCCTACGGGCCGGTACGGGAGGCCTTACCGCCCAGGCTTACGGCAGGAGCAAAGCGGGGGATGCCCGGGGAACGGATTCCCCGGGGCTTATCCTGGGAAGGGGTCTCGTCCTTGCCCTGGGGTGCTCCCTGATCATCCTTTTGCTGCAATTGCCTTTCGCGAAACTGGGCCTGCTGCTGATAGGAGGCACACGGGAAGTTTCCCGCCTTGCCGGACGCTATTTCTTCATCAGGATATGGGCTGCTCCGGCTACCCTGTCGCTCATGGTGCTCAGGGGCTGGTTCATCGGCATGCAGGACACCCGCAGCAGCATGTGGGCCGCCCTTGTCGTCAACGGGGTGAACATAGCCTCGAGCCTGCTGCTGGCGTTCCCGCTCGGTGTCGGATTCGACGGCATAGCCCTGGGTACGGTCGTAGCCCAGTATTCGGGCCTGGCATTCGCCCTTGCAGTGGTTAAGAGGCGCTATGGAGGGTATGTCCGGGGGCTGGCTTTCAAGACCTGCATGTCCGGCACCAGGGAGTTCTTCTCGCTCAACGCCGACCTTTTCTTCCGCTCGCTGTGCTTCATGCTCATATACTTCGGTTTCAGCGCCATAGCCGCCCGTTACGGGGACATGGCCCTGGCCGTGGCGTCCATAATGATGAACCTGCTCATGCTGTTCTCCTATTTTACCGACGGTTTCGCCTATGCCGGCGAAGCCCTCACCGGCAGGTTCATGGGGGAGAAGGATCCTGTGATGCTGCGCATGTCGGTGCGTTACATATTCGGATGGAGCATGGCAGTGGCTTTCCTGTGGGTGGCGATATATCTTCTGGCCGGCACCCCTCTCCTGAAGCTCATGACCGACGACCCTGCCGTACGCGAGTCGGCACGGGCTTTCCTGCCCTGGCTGGCCCTGATGCCTCCCCTGGGCTGCGCTGCCTTCACCTGGGACGGCATCTACACTGGAGCCACCTCCACTAAGGAAATGCGCAATTCCATGATATTGGCGGCAATCGCATTCTTCGGCCTGTGGTTCGCCGGACGTCTGGTCATGGGCCTGGCGCCTTCCGGCAATCCATCCGCTCCGCTAGAGGCGGGGGCCATGAACCTCCTGCTTGCGGCATATTTCGCCCATCTTCTCGCCAGGACCGTCTTGCTTTCGCTGAGGTACAGGAAAGACGTCCTGTCCAAATGCCCGTATTTTTCGTAACTTTGTAAGGTTATGGACAGGAAAGAACTGGAGATAATGGCACCGGCAGGCAACTTCGAATGCCTTGCGGCCGCCATACAGGGCGGGGCGGACTCCGTCTATTTCGGGGTGGGACACCTGAACATGCGCTCCAGATCGGCCGGGAATTTCGCCCCGGAAGAACTCGCCAGGGTTGTGGAAATCTGCCATGGGGCGGGGGTCAAGGCTTATCTCACCCTCAATATCACCCTATATCAGGAAGACCTCGCCGCAATGAGGGAGACCCTCGACGCGGCGAAGGCGGCGGGCGTGGATGCCATCATAGCCTCGGACATGGCCTGCATCGCCTATTGCAGGCGGATAGGGCTCGAGGTACACATCTCCACCCAGCTGAGCATCTCCAACGTGGAGGCGTTGCGTTTCTACGCGCAGTTCGCTGATGTGGTCGTGCTTGCCAGGGAACTTGACCTTGGGCAGGTCAGAAGGATCGAAGAGACCATCGAAAAGGAGGGGATCACCGGTCCTTCCGGGCGGAAGGTGCGGATAGAGATGTTCGCGCATGGCGCGCTTTGCATGGCTGTCAGCGGCAAGTGCTACCTCAGCCTGAACACCTATGGCTCCTCGGCCAACAGGGGGGCGTGCCTTCAGGTCTGCCGCAGGGGATATGAAGTGACGGATCTGGAAAACGGCAACCAGCTGAACATCGACAACGAGTATATCATGTCTCCCAAAGACCTCTGTACCATAGAGTTCATGGACAAGATCATAGGTGCCGGGGTGAAAGTGTTCAAGATAGAGGGCCGCGCCCGCAGCGCGGAATACGTGCGCCGTTGCACCGAATGTTACAGCGCTGCCGCCGCTGCCGTGTGCGACGGCGGATATACTCCCGAACTTGCCGCTTCGCTCAAAGGAAAGCTCGCGGAAGTCTTCAACAGGGGCTTCTGGGACGGCTATTACCAGGGGGCGAAACTCGGCGAATGGAGTGACGTTTACGGAACGCAGGCCACCATGCGGAAAGTATATCTGGGCAAGGTCACGAACTGGTTCACCCGCATAGGGGTGGCCGAAATCACGGTGGAGACCTCCGACCTCCATAAAGGCGATACCCTGATGGCCATCGGGGAAACCACCGGCGTGGTGGAATTCCCGGCCGAAGACATGCGGCTTCAGTTCACTCCGGTGGAACTGGTGCCGAAAGGTTCCGTCTGCTCGGTAAAGGTCGAGCCGGCGGGGGAATCTGGCAAGCCTTTTGAAAAGCTGCACCGTGGCGACAAAGTATTCATTTGGAAGAAAGTATGAAAAAGATCATTATTGCGATAGCCCTGGCCGCCCTGTCCCTTGCTGCCACGGCACAGACCAAGAGTTTCAACCTGGCACGCTGGATGCAGACGGAATCCGCCCTGCTCCAGGAACTGAACCGCAGTTATGTCGATTCCCTGCCGGTCGAGAGGATGCAGAAGGCCGGCATCGACGCCATGCTCGCAACCCTCGACCCTTACACGGTGTGGGTGCCCGAAGAGGAAGGGGACGATTTCGAAATGTTGATAAACAAGACCTATGGCGGCATCGGAGCCATCATCTACAAGCCCGATACCCAGGGTCCGGTGCTCATCAACGAGCCCTATGCCGGTTCCCCGGCGGCAAAGGCCGGTCTGCGCTGCGGCGATGAAATATACGCCATCGACGGCGAAACCACGATAGGCCTCAATGCCACCGAAGCCAGTTCCAGGATGAAGGGCAAACCGGGCTCCAAGGTAACTTTCTCCGTGAAGAGGGTTTATACCGGAGTCATGGAGGACGTGGTGATAACCCGTGAGCGCATACATCTGCCCGATATCGAATATGCCGGGCTGCTGGATGACGGAAAGACCGGTTACCTGCTCATGAGCGGATTCACGACGGGAGTGGGGAAGGAGGTTCGCAAAGAGTTCAAAGCCCTGAAGGATAAAGGGATGGAAAAGTTCATACTGGACCTTCGGGGCAATGGTGGCGGCATACTGCAGGAGGCTGTCGAGATAGTGAGCGTATTCGTGCCCAAGGGATCGCTCGTGGTGACTTCCAAGGGCAACGGCAACGTGCGCGACGAGGTGTTCAAGACTACTTCCGACCCGGTGGACGGCAAGTTGCCAGTCGTGGTGCTGGTGGATTCCGGTTCGGCATCGGCTTCCGAGATAGTCGCCGGCGCTTTGCAGGATTACGACCGCGCCACCATAATGGGCACCCGCACTTTCGGGAAGGGGCTGGTACAGAGCGTACGTCCCATGCCGTTCGGCGGGCAGCTGAAGGTCACTACCGCAAAATATTACATCCCGTCGGGCCGTTGCGTCCAGGCAATAGACTACTCGCACCGCAACGAGGACGGCAGCGTCGGGCACATACCCGACTCCCTCACCCATGAATTCGTGACGGCCCATGGACGTACCGTCCGCGACGGCGGCGGCATCACGCCCGATGTGCTCCTGGAGCCGCGCGAATACAGCCGCCTGGCTTATTCCCTGGTGATGAACGGGATAGTGGAGCAGTACGCTATGGAGTATGTGAAGGCCCACGAGACCATATCGGCTGCGAAAGATTTCCACTTCACCGACTATGAGGATTTCATCCGCTTCGCGATGGGAAAGAAGTTCGATTACCGCTCCTCTGCCCTTGCCACCTACGACCGCATGGTCGAGGAACTCAAGAAAGACGGCCTCCAGGAGTCCATGGCTCCTGAACTCAAGGCAGTGAAGGACAAGCTCGAAATGGACAAAGAGGCATTCCTCCGGCTGAAGCAGTCCGAGATCGCGCCTTTCATCGAACAGGAGATAGTCACCCGTTATTATTTCCAGGAGGCCGGTGTCGAAATCATGATACGTTACGATGATGCCCTCCGCAAGGCCATCGCAAGTCCACTTATACAGTACTGATGACAAACAAGTTGGTGTTCGCTACCGGTAATCCCGGCAAGCTGCGCGAAGCGCGTGAGATCCTGGGAGCGGCATTCGAGGTGCTGAGCCCCGCCGACGCCGGCGTTTCCGGCGAAGCGGAGGAGACCGGCTCCACCTTCAAGGAGAATTCCCTGCTCAAGGCGCAGTATCTTTTCGACCGCTGCGGCCTGGCCTGCTTCGCCGACGACAGCGGGCTGGAGGTGGACGATCTCGGCGGCGCCCCGGGCATCTATTCGGCCCGTTACGCTTCCGACCACAATTTCGCCGACAATATCGACCGCGTCCTGACCGAACTGACGCAGTTGGGTTCTGTTCCCTCAGCACCCGGTACCTTCCCCGGAAAGGCGCGCTTCCGCTGCGTAGCCACCCTTATCCTTCCGGGCCGGGAGCCCGTTTTCTTCGACGGGGCTGTGGAAGGCCGTATTGCCCGCAGACGCTGCGGTGCCGGAGGTTTCGGCTACGATCCGGTGTTCGTAGCCGATGCTTATCCTGACAGGACGATAGCGGAACTGCCCGAGGATGTAAAGAACGGAATATCGCACCGCGGAGTGGCGCTGCGCAAGATGGCGGCGTGGCTAGCGGAACAATTCTGACAGTACCGCCAGCGAGCGGATATTGAGGGAAGTCTCCAGATGGGCGGAAAGATATCGCAGCAGCGAATCGGCTATCCCGCTCCTTGCACTGCCGTTGAGGGGGACTGTCAACGATTCTTCAAACTTTCCCATAAGAGCTTGTATCTCATGTAGATGCGCCCCTGCGAACGGGGCTATGTCCCCCACGGACGGGGTGAACCCCAGTGCGCCGCACAGTTCCAGCAGCCAGCGGAGGTGATAGTTGGCGAAATTCTCCTGCAGGCCGTCGAGCATGAGGATGCTCTTCTCGCACCAGTCGTACAGGCCCGGTTCCGCATCACCCTTGACGGTGCGGAAAAGCACTTCGGCCATGAAAAGGGTCATGCTGTTCTTGGACAGGTTGCCCCTGATGCCTCCCAAGGGGTAAACTGCCGATACCCCGTGCATACGCCACAGTTCCGATTTTGGATTCTCCGTCACCTCGGCGTCGAGGATGCCCATGGGCATGTAAAGGGCCGCCGTCCCTTTCCTTCCTATCCCGGCAATATAGCTCCTGCGCCCAAGAGAAGGGCTGAGCGCGTGCACCACCAGGTTGTTGTCCCCGACCTTGGTGGTATTAAGCACTATTATTCTGGTCGAAAGGGTCATCAGGGCAAATATAGGGAAATAATTTTTTATCTTTGTCTTGATATGAGAAACAGGTTTTTCCTCCTGGCGATACTGGCGTTTTCCGCAGTATGCGCCACAGCCCAGACAACTCCGCGCTGGCTCCGTCAGAACGCCATCTCTCCCGATGGCTCCACAGTGGCCTTCGTTTATCAGGGCGACATCTTCACCGTTTCCTCGGCCGGGGGGGACGCTGTACAGATAACCACCAATCCGGCCCATGACACCGAACCGGTCTGGACTCCGGACGGCGGCTACATCGTGTTCGCCTCTTTCCGCGAGGGCAGCAAGGACATTTGGGCCGTGCCCGCAAAGGGCGGGACCCCATACCGCCTCACCGACTTCGGCGGCAGGGAGAACCCCCTGACGGTAGCTCCCGACGGCACGATATATTTTACGGCGGTCATCCAGGAAGATCCCCTTACCAGCGCCTTCCCGGGCGACGGCAAATTGTATGCGCTCGATTTCGGCAAGGCCCTCGAAGCCGCGAAGGCCGGCGGCATGCTGCCGGCTCCGAAGCAGGTGTTCGCACAAAATGTCGGCAACTTGTCGGTGAATGCGGCAGGAGTCATGCTCTACCAGGACTGGAAGGGCTATGAAGACAGTTTCCGCAAGCATCACACTTCTGCGGTCACCAGGGACATCTGGAGGAACGACCATGGCAACTTCACCAAGCTCAGTACCTATGTAGGCGAGGATACCAACCCGGTATGGGCGCCCGACGGGGTGAATTATTACTATCTCAGTGAAAAGGGAGGGGCCAGGTCCGGGAATATCCACGGCCCCCTCACCTCCAACCCGAAGGTGGACGACTGGGGTGGCGACAACAATGTGTTCAAGGGCACCGGCGAACAGCTCACCCATTTCGGGAAGAACCCCGTCAGGTACCTCAGCATCGCCGGTAACGGCACCATGTGCTTCAGCTGGAACGGGGATCTCTACACCATGAAGGAGGGACAGGAACCGGTCAAACTGCTGATATCCGTCATGAAGGATAAGGATGCCAAGGAGCACATCTGGCGCAGTGCCGAAGGTGTCGGCGATTTCTCCATGGCCTCGAACGGCAAGGAAGTGGCGGTCGTCTCGAGAGGGGACGTCTATACCACCACCCTCGATCTCAGCGACACCCGCCGCATCACCGAGACTCCCGGCCAGGAAAGGACGGTCTCTTTCGGCAAGGACGGCAAGGTGCTATACTACGACTCTGAAAGGAATGGGGAGTGGGGCGTTTACAGGGTTGTCCTCAAGGACAAGGATGACAAGTATTTCACCTACTCATACGACTTCAAGGAAGAGAGGGTCTCGCCCGCCGGGCAGACCTGCTTCCAGCCGGTGGCCAGCCCCGACGGCAAGAAGGTGGCATATCTGCGCAACCGTTCCGAGATAGTCGTCGCCGATGCCGACGGGTCCAACCCCAAGACCCTGCTGAAGGATGCCAACTTCTCGTATTCCGACGGTGACCTGCCTTTCGCCTGGAGTCCCGACAGCAAGTGGATACTTACAACCTACCAGGGCGGCGGCAGGATGTACAATGAGGACATCGCCCTCATCAATGTCGCGGACGGCACCCTGACCGACATCACCCAGAGCGGTTACAATGATGTGGGTTTCCGCTGGGCCATGGGCGGCAAGGCAATGACCTGGGAGACCGACAAGAACGGCTACCGCAGTCACGGCAGCTGGGGTACCGAAGGCGACGTTTACATAATGTTCTTCGACGACGAGGCCTACCGCAACTTCATGAAGGAGGGCGAGGTCGAGGACATCGAAAAGCTTCTGCAGACGCCCAGGGAGCAGAAGAAGGAAGAAAAGAAAGAGGCCAAGGACAGCACCAATGCCGCCAAGGGCAAGGTGGAGCCTCTCAAACTGGAACTTTCCCGCAGGGAAGACCGTACCATGCGGCTCACCCGGAGCTCCGGCAGCCTTGGCAGCCATTTCCTTACCAACGACGGAAGCAAGCTCTATTATACGGTATCGCTCGAGAATGGCATGGACCTCTGTTGCCTGGACATCAAGAAGGGGGATGTCAAGGTGGTGAGGAAAGGCGTCCGCTCCTTCGCACCCAGTCAGGACGGCAAGGGGCTCTTCATCAGGGGCAGGGGCATCGAACTCATGGACATAGCTTCCGGAAAGAGCAGGCCCGTGACTTTCAGCGGCGAATTCGAGTACTTCCCCTCCGAGGAGCGCAGCTATATCTTCGAGCACTGCTGGAAGCAGGTGGCCGAGAAATTCTACGTCGAGGATCTCCATGGGGTGGACTGGGCAGCGGTAGGTGGGAATTATCGCCAGTTCCTGCCGTATATCACCGACAATTATGCATTCCAGGAGCTCCTTTCCGAGATGCTTGGCGAACTCAACGGCTCGCATACCGGCGGCCGTTACCGTGACGGCAGCGGGGTTCCAACAGGTCATTTGGGCGTCATTTTCGACGAGTCCTTCGCGGGCCCGGGCCTCCGTATCGCGGAGTTCCTGCCCGGCAGCCTGCTGCTTACGGCCGAGCCTTCCCTCAAGGTGGGCGATGTCATCACC
>CAJOQW010000125.1 GCA_905236955.1 uncultured Bacteroidales bacterium | reverse complement strand
TGCTGTCCAGCAGTCCGCCGAGGCCCGCCTCGATCACGGCGACGTCCACCTTTTGGACGGCGAACCACCAGAAAGCCAGGCCGGTGGTCATTTCGAAGAAGGACAGCCCCTTCGTATCGCAGGTGTGGAAGAAGTCCCATACCTCATCCTTTTCGGGCATATACCAACCTTCGTCGGTGACGACCTTCATCCTTTCCCTGAAATCGACCAGGTGCGGGGAGGTGTACAGGCCCACCTTGAGGTTGGATGCAAGGGCGCTTGCCAGCATGCTGGCCACACTGCCCTTGCCGTTGGTTCCCGCAACGTGGATGCAGCGGTAGTTGCGCCACGGCCTTCCCAGCTTCCGGTCGAAGGCGAGCATGCCTTCCAGGCCGGGTTTGTATGCGTCCGTAGCGAATCCTGAACTTTGCACGGAGGGTGAAATCTTGTATATTTCCTCGAGCAGGGAGGAATAATCTTTTTCGTTGAACTTGATTTGCATCTGTTTCCAAAAATAACTATTTTTGAGGGATTTCGAAAAGGAATATGACAGAAAAGCTATCTGCCCTGCATTCCAGGTACATCATCGACGGGCTGCAGCAGGAACTCACTCCTGCCCAGATAATGGACAATGTGAGAAGTCCGTATGCCACCGGCAATACCACCCCCGACGGCATCGTCGGCCGCATAGTGGACGAAAGCCCGGGGCCCGCCCTCTCCACAGCCGAAACCGACCCTTCCCTCATCGACAAATATCTTTCTTCGGTGCAGCGCTCCGTACGCAAGGCCTCTCCGGTCTTCGCGGCCCAATATACCCGCGCGTCGATTGAAAAGACCCTTATAAACTGCCTCTGGCGCATGGGTCATTTCGGCATCGGGGACCTCTGCCTGGACGCCCGCTGGATATGGAACGATTCAGCCATAGGCAACATGGCCGGGCTTTATTATTCCGTCCTGGCGGCGGGGGAATTCCTCGACGCACTCGGCCTTTGCATACGTTATTACAGCGAAGGGAAGGGGAGCCGGCCGGACGTCTCCTTCAACGTGGACATACGCCCAGGCATCGAAGAGGACTCCCTGGTGGAGCGTCCGTTCGGGAGCGAAAAACCGCGCCTTGGCGCCGCCTCCCTCCCTTCGTCGCTCATACCCGACCCTAAAAGCTGGATAGTGTACATCCCCTTCGACACCTCTTCCTACAGGCTCGGCGGCTCGCTGCTCGCACAGGTCCTCAAAGACAGTCCCGCGGTGGCGCCGGAAGTGAACGACCCCGATTATTTCCTCGACTGCTACGAGGTGGTGAGGGAACTCGTCGAGGACGGCATAGTCCTTTCCGGAACGACTGTCGGCGACGGAGGCCTCATCACGGCCGTCAAATCCATGACCGGTGGCAAGGTGGGCGCCTGTATCGATATCTCCGACCTGCGCAAGGCCACCCGCGAGGACGACCCGGTGCGCCTGCTTTTCGCCGAAGTGCCCGGCGTGGTCGTGCAGATAAGGGACATCGACTTCGACTACATCGATGCCGAACTCCTCCTCCAGGACGTGGCTTTCTATCCCCTCGGGCATCCCGCCCAGGGCGGGGGGGTCCGGGTTCAGGAGTCGGAGAAGAGCGGCATCCAGAACATACTGGAGGCCCTCATCCGCAACCAGGGCGGAGAGGGTGAAGACTGAAACCATATTCGATCATGGGAAAACCTAAGATATTCGTACTCGACACCAATGTAATACTTCACGACCACAACGCGATCCATCATTTCCAGGACAACAACCTCGTCCTGCCCGTTGCGGTGATAGAAGAGCTGGACAAATTCAAGAAGGGTAACGATACCCTCGCCTACAACGCCCGCCATTTCATGCGCGACATAGACCGCATTACCGAAGGCCGGCAGTTCGGCTCCAGGGGCCTGTCCCTGGGCAAGAACCAGGGATTCATCAAGGTGGAGCCCAACCATCCTTTCTCGCCGGAATTCGCCGAACTCTTCAAGGACGACATCCAGGACCACCGGATATTGTCCACGGCCATGTGGGTGAGGGACAACAACCCGGGCACCTTCGTCGCGCTCGTCACCAAGGATGTCAACCTAAGGTTGAAGGCCAAGGCGGCCGGGATGGAGGTCCAGGATTATATGACCGACCGTATCGAAGAGGAGAAACTGGAGAAGGCCAACATGGAGGTGCAGCATTATACCCT
>CAJOQW010000124.1 GCA_905236955.1 uncultured Bacteroidales bacterium | reverse complement strand
GATTCCGGAAAGGATCCATAATCCCGGCTGCTTCACCCCGCCGAAATCCAGGTACTGCGTGCCGAGCAGGTTGTTGGCTTCCAAATATATGAAAAAAAGGGCCTCCGATTCCCATCGGTAGCCCTTTCGCAATTCTAACCTAAAATTTAACCTATGAAAAAACTATTCGGTTAAATTCTATTTCAAGGTCCGTGCCAAACTACTTTCCTTCGTGTAATTTTACAGTAATAATTTTCACGGGGGTTACCGGGCAGTCGCGGCCGTCGGTTTCTACGCCTGCAATGGCATCGACGGTCTTGAGCCCTTCGAGGGTCTCGCCGAAAACCGTATAGTTCCCGTCCAGCTGGGCGCAGGCGTCGGCGTTCTGCACGATATAGAACTGGGAACCTGAAGATTCTTTATACGGATTGGCGGCATCGCCCCTGCGGGCGGCGGCGAGGGCACCTTTCTTATGCTTGTATTCGGGAATGAACTCGGCGGGGATGGTATAGTCAGGGCCGCCGGTGCCCCATTTGGCCTTTTGCGAGGGGTCCTTCGACAGAGGGTCGCCCGCCTGGATCATGAAACCGTTGATGACACGGTGGAACAATGTTCCGTTATAGTAGCCCGAAAGCGCGAGCTTTGCGAAGTTGTCGCGGTGCTTGGGGGTTTTGGAGTAGAGTTTGACCACCATGGTGCCATGGTTGGTGACGATGTCGAATACCGGCTCCTCGGGGAGTTCCGACACTTTCTTCCGTGCGTTTGCCATCTTGATGGAGTCTTGCTTTGCCTGCATGGCCTTGGCGGCGGCTATGGAATCGGCTTTGGCCTTGGCCAGTTCGGCCTCGGATTTCTTGGTGCCGTTACCGCAGGCGCATGCCATCAGCGCCGCTGCCAGGCAGCTTGCAGCTATTAAAAGATAATGTTTCATAATGGCACAAATTTAACTATTTTTGTGCAAATGAACCTAAAATCCCTGGCAAAAGATACGGCCATATACGGGCTGAGCAGCATAATCGGCAGATTCCTCAATTATCTGCTCGTGCCGGTCTATACCCTGAAGATCGCCGCGGAAAGCGGCGGTTACGGCATAGTCACCAACCTGTATGCCTACACAGCCCTGCTCCTGGTCATCCTCACCTTCGGCATGGAAACCACCCTCTTCCGCTTCTCCAACAAGGACGGGGAAGATGGAAAGATGGTATATAGCACGACCCTCCGCCTCGTCGGCCTGGTCTGCCTGGTCTTCATCGGCGCCGTGCTGGCATTCCTGCATCCCATTTCGGGAGCACTGGGTTATGCCGACCATCCCGAATACGTAGGCTGCATGGCCCTCATAGTGGCGCAGGATGCCTTCCAGGCCATAATGTTCAGCCGTCTGAGGCAGCAGCAGAGGCCCATGCGCTTCGTGGCCCTCAAGTTCGCCTTCATCATCCCCAACGTACTCCTCAATCTCGCGCTGTTCCTCCTTCCGCATGCATCCTACGGGGCGCTGTGGGTCAAATACAACTACGGGGTAGGCTTCATATTCTTCATCAATCTCGTCTGCACCACCCTCGTCTCCCTTCTCTTCATCCCCGAAATCAAGGGCCTTTTCTACGGCTGGGACAAGGGGCTTGCCAAACGCATGCTCGGATACACCTGGCCGCTGTTGCTCTTCGGTATCGTAGGTATTCTCAACCAGGTGGCCGACAAGATACTCTACCCGTGGCTGGTCCCGGGCCCCGAAGGCAAGGTGCAGCTGGGCATCTACGGCGCCTGCGTGAAGATTGCCATGATCCTGGCTCTGCTCACCCAGGCCTTCCGCTATGCCTACGAGCCCCTCGTCTTCAACGGCAGCCGCGACAAGGACAGTCCGGAAACATTGAGGGACGGCATGAAATTCTTCGTCATCTTCGCCCTCCTGGCCTGGCTGGCCGTACTCTTCTACCTGCCTGTACTACGCTACTTCGCCGGTACAGGCAGCTACTGGCCCGGCCTGAAGGTCATACCCATAGTGATGATGGCGGAAATCTTCATGGGCATCTTCTTCAACCTGTCTTTCTGGTACAAACTCAGCGACCAGACCTGGTGGGGAGCACTCATAAGCTTCATCGGGGCGGCTGTGATGATAGGCATCAACGTGGCCTTCGTTCCCAAATACGGCTACATAGCCTGTGCGTGGGGAGGTTTCGCCGGCTACGGCACCGCCATGCTCCTGAGCTACTTCATAGGCCAGAAGAAAAAGCCGGTTCCCTACGACATGACCAACTTCTTCACAGCATTCGCCCTGGCGCTGGTCCTCGAGGCCGCATCCAGGTTCATCCAGGGGTCCATGGGCCTTTCCGACGCGTCCCCCATGAGCTGGAAGTTGATATTGTGGATGGGTATCAACACCGTCCTCATCGCAGTTTACGGGGCGTTCACCCTCAAATCGCTCAAGAGCCTGAAATAAATGGAATATACCCTGGCGTGGCTCAAGGAAGCAGGTGCGAAAGGGCTGGTGGCGGATGTCACCGGCCGGCTCGGGGGCGCCAAGACCGAGGTGGACTATCCCGGCAGGGGCCCGGGAGAAAGCAAACTGCGGCTCCTCAAGACAAGCGAGATAAAGAACTGCCTCCCCCCGAAAGACCTTCACACGGGAGATACCATCCTGATTTTCAACGGGGAGGGCAAAGTCCTCCACGCCGGCACCGTAACGGCGGAGGGGCGCATCAGACATGGGGACGGAAGCGTATCGATACTCAGCGTGGCCGCCTATTGTTCGCGGTGGCGCACCGCCGCGGGCGTCATGGTCCTGAGGGAACCATGGCAGAAGTACCGCTATACCAAAAGGGAATGTTACGTACCCATGCGCGACGGCACGCGCCTGTACACGGCCGTGTATGAACCAGTCGGCCTCGGAGGAAGGCCCATAATCCTCCAGCGCAGCCCTTATCCATGCTGCCCCTTCGGCAGCGGCGGCCCGGGCGACCTGTGGGACAACCTGCGCATGTTCACGGACAATGGCTACATAGTGGTATTCCAGAACGTCCGCGGCACGTTCATGAGCGAGGGGGAATTCGAGAACGTCCGGCCGCTGGACGGCATTTGCGACGAGGCCACCGACACCTACGACACCATAGACTGGCTGCTTGCCAATACCTCCAGCAACGGCAACGTGGGCATCTTCGGTGTTTCCTACCCGGGATTCTACGCCACCCTGGCTTCGGTATGCGGTCATCCCGCCCTGAAGGCGGCAAGCCCCCAGGCCCCGGTCACCGACTGGTGGAAGGGGGACGACACCCACCACAACGGGGCTTTCATGCTTTCCGACATGTACGGGTTCGGCAGCAGTTTCTTCCGCCCCAAAGACAATCCCACCCCCGACTCCAAGGAGTCCCTGGCCAAGGTCCCCGAAGGATGCAGCATCTACGACTTCTTCAAGGGAAAGAGCATGCGGCAGATTTTCAGGGCCGTGGATTCCGTCGGATTCTTCAAGGAGATAAAGGCTCATCCCGACTATGACTCCTTCTGGAAAGAGCGCTGTCCGCTCAGGCACCTGAAGGATGTGAAGCCCGCGGTCCTGGTGGTCGGCGGCCTGTACGATGCCGAAGACGCCTATGGCGCCATCGCAACTTACAAGGCCCTGAAGGAACAGTCCCCCGCCACGGAATCCTATCTGGCCTGCGGCCCTTGGACGCATGGCGGCTGGAGGAACGTGGACTTTTTCCTGGAAAAGGTGGAATACCCGTTCTTCGCATATTATCTGGAAGGCAAGGGGGCGGGGCCCCCTTGCCGGGAGATGGTCTTCCCCACCGGTATCGAAGACCTGATGCTGGTCGAAGATCCACTTCCCCAGGTCCGCAGGACCTTCGCGATAGCGGCGGGAAGTTATGTATCCGACCCCTCCGACCCCGTGCCTTACATGGAGTCCGATGCCTCCTGGAGGGACAAGTCCTATATGTGGGCACCTCAGAATTTTGCGGCCGCAAGGAAGGACGTGCTGAGCCGGGTGCTCACGCGTCCGCTCAAGGATACATTATGGGGGATAGGTCCGGTGAAAGTGCATCTCGAGGCTTCGATAGACGGCACCGACGCCGATTTTGTGGTAAAGCTGATAGACCTGGCCCCGGACGGCACGCAGACCCTCGTACGGGGGGAGGTAATGCCCGCCCGATGGCGCCGCTCGCCTGAAAAAGCCGAAGCGGTGGAGCCGGGACGCACTTTCGGGATAGACTTCGAGATGAACGGCATCTGCCACTGCTTCGCCCCCGGGCACAGGATAATGGTCCATATCCAAAGTTCATGGTTCCCCCTGGTGGCCATGAATCCGCAGACCTTCCTGGAGAACCCGTATTCCGCAGCAAGACGCGACTACAGGGCCTGCAAGGTCTCCATCCACAAGGGTTCGTTCATCAGTCTCGGGGCGCGGAACTGAGCTCATGCAACTTTCCTTGCCTTTTTTGCATCTAATTGATGCATGTTTTTACCGTATGAGAAAAACTATCATATATGGTCTCCTGTCCGCGTCGCTGGCCGTAGCTGCCTGCGATGCCGCCAGGCAGGATCAGGAAGATATCCCATACGACCATTACGAAGCCTACGCCTGCGGCACGGAGTATCCCATAGGCGGGGACCTGCTTTTCTCCACGCCCAAACTATGGAAGAACGGAGCCGAGGTCGAGCTGGAAGAGCCTTACGGTTTCTTCAGCGGAGGAGCCACGGCGGTCGCCGAATATGACGGCAAGGTATATGTCGGCGGTTACTTCCAGACAGCCCGCAGCGCAAAGCCCATGGCGGTAGTCTGGGAAGACGGCAGGCCGGTGACTTTCGACATGTCCTCCCTTCCCGGATACAGCACTGCGGAAATAGTCGATATCGCGGCCGGCAGGTCCGGGCGGGCGGTGGCTTTCACGACCACCAAGGACGGCATCAGGTACGGCGGCTACCAGGTCGGCGGCAACGAACCAAAACTCCTCTCCGGCGGCAACATCGACGATGCCGACGCATCCTGCATATTCATGGATGGCAACTCGGTTTACGTGGGCGGTTCGATAGCGGGCGACGCAAAGCGCACGGCCTGCTACTGGAAGAACGGCACCCTGGTGAGGCTGCCGGCTCTGGAAGGTTACAGTTACTACCACGTAACCGGTATCTGCGTAAGCAAGGGCACAGTGTATGTCTCGGGTTATGCCCAGACGCCGGACTTCAGCACATACGCCGTATATTGGGACGGAGACGGGGTGCATGCCCTCCCGGCACCCGCCGATCCCCTCACCAAGGGTTTCTCATCCACATCCGGCATAGCGGTGGACGGGACCGACATCATCATAGGCGGCTCGCTCTCATTCTGGAACCTTATAGGCTATCCCTGCTATTGGAGCAACGGCAGCTACAACGCCCTCTCCGGCGGGCTCGGAGGATTCGGCATAGTCTCTTCGACGGCTGCGGCCGGCGGTGAAACCTGCCTCGGAGGATATATTTCCACCACCGACCTCACCTCCCTCCGCGCCATAGACAACGCTCCCTACAACGCCTGCATCTGGCACAACGGCGCCCTGCAGGTGCTCAGCCACAACACCTCGACCGTCAACGACGTCTGCCTCGCCGGGGTGCGATAAACACCAGGACATATAAAATGAATGCCGGCCCCTTCGAGCCGGCATTCAAATTTTCAAGCCCTGGCAACTAGTCGCTCAGGCTGACGCGCTTGAAGTCCACCACCTTGGCTTCCTTGTCCACCTTGGCGATAGCATCCTTCACGCTGACCTTCTCGTCGGACATCTGATAGTCCTGCTCGCTCAGGGTGCTCTCCTTGAGGAACTTCTGGACACGGCCCTTGGCGATGTTCTCGACCATCTGGGCGGGGAGGCTGGCAGCCTTCTGTTCGCCGACGGTCTTGATGATCTCGCGGGCCTGGACGGCCTGCTCGGGAGTGAGCCAGCCCTTGGCGGTGTTGGACTCGATGTGAGCCTCGCTGTCAACATGGGCGGGGTTGATCCCGGCCTTGTCGAGAGCGGCATTGACAGCCTTCTGGACGAGTTCTTCCTTGGTCTTCTCTACGGCCACCTTGAACTCCTTGTCGAGCATCTCCTGCGAGCACTCGGCCGGGGAAAGGGCGACCGGATTCATGGAAGCCACCTGCATCGCAAGACCCTTGGCCAGGCCCTCGTCCACGACCTTGTTGAGGCCTACGAGCGCGCCGAGCTTGCCGGTGAGCTTGTGGATGTAGGAATAGATATAAGGAGCCTCGACCTTGCCGTAGTAAACCAGGGAGAGCTTTTCGCCGGTTTTGCCGGTGAAGACCTCGATCTCTTTCTCTACGGTTTCGCCGTCTTCCATCAGGCAGGCCTTGAGGGCCTCGGCGTCAGCGGGGAAGTTCTTGATGGCGATGTCGGCTATGGCCTCGACGAGGGACTGGAAACCTTCGGTACGGGCGACGAAGTCAGTCTCGCAACCGAGAGCGACGAGGACTGCCCTGCCGTTTTCGATGCGGGAAGTTACCGCCCCTTCGGAGGTTTCGCGGTCCGCACGCTTGGCGGCGACGAGCTTGCCCTTCTCACGGATGATGTCCACGGCCTTCTGGAAATCGCCGTCGGCCTCGATGAGGGCCTTCTTGCAATCCATCATACCCGCAGATGTCATCTTGCGGAGTTTCATTACGTCTGCTGCTGTAATGTTAGCCATTGTTCTCTGTTTTAAACGGTTTGACAATTATTCAGCT
>CAJOQW010000123.1 GCA_905236955.1 uncultured Bacteroidales bacterium | reverse complement strand
GATGTCATCTTGCGGAGTTTCATTACGTCTGCTGCTGTAATGTTAGCCATTGTTCTCTGTTTTAAACGGTTTGACAATTATTCAGCTTCGGGAGCCTCTTCCTTTGCGGGGGTCTCGGCAACCTTTTCAGCCTGCTCGGCCTCGGCCCTGGGAGCCTTGGCGCCGCGACGGGCGCGGAGGGGCTTGGCAGCGGGCTTGTCCTCAACGGAGGATGCCTCCTGCTCGGCAGCTTCCTTGTCCTTTTCGAGCTTGCGCTCCTCGAGGCCTTCCTGGATCGCTGAGCAAAGAGCGGTGAGAACGCATTCCACGCTCTTGGCGGCATCGTCGTTCGCCGGAATCACATAATCAATAGCGGTGGGATCGCAACATGTATCAACCATTGCGAATACCGGGATGTTGAGACGGTTGGCCTCCTTGACGGCATTGGCCTCTTTCTGCACGTCCACGATGAACAGGGCTGCCGGAAGGCGGCTCATGTCGCGGATGCTTCCGAGGTTCTTCTCGAGTTTCTCCCTCTGGCGGGTTACCTGAAGACGCTCGCGCTTGGCAAGCTTGTCGAATGTGCCGTCTTCATGCATCTTGTCGATGGTGCTCATTTTCTTGACGGCCTTGCGGATGGTGGGGAAGTTGGTGAGCATTCCACCCGCCCAACGCTCAGTTACATAAGGCATGTTGACCTCGGTGGCCTTCGCGGCGACGATGTCTTTAGCCTGTTTCTTGGTGGCGACGAAGAGGATCTTGCGGCCCGACTTGGCAAGGGCCTTCATCTCTTCGGCGGCCTCGTCTATCTTGACGACGGTCTTGTGCAGGTCGATGATGTGGATTCCGTTCTTCTGGTCGAAGATATAGGGAGCCATCTTAGGGTTCCACTTGCGGGCGAGATGTCCGAAGTGTACGCCTGCATCAAGCAGTTCCTGGAAATTTGTTCTTGACATTTTTTAATGTTGTTGTTTGTTGTTTTGCCCGGATTTCCGGGTCTCTTTCCTTCAAGGCGGAGTAGCGGACCTGCCGGTCTCCGGCCTTTTCCGCAGTGCGGCAACTATCCTGTGAAGGGTTTAAACCGCAGCTGTACTTGTTTGTAAAGCGCCGTTAACGCTTGCTGAACTGGAAGCGGCGGCGGGCTCCGGGCTGTCCGGGTTTCTTGCGCTCGACCTCGCGGGCATCGCGGGTGAGGAAACCGGCGGCCTTGAGAGCGGGACGGTATGCTTCCTTGTCTACCTCGCAAAGGGCGCGGGCGATTCCGAGCCTGATGGCCTCGGCCTGGCCTTTGATGCCTCCGCCGACGACATTGATCTTGGTGTCGAACTGGCCTTCGGTGGCGGTAACTGCGAACGGCTGACCCACGATGTAGCGGAGGGACTCGTCTTTGAAGTAGTCCTCTACCGGGCGGTCGTTGATCGTGACGTTGCCTTTACCGGCTGCAAGATAAACACGTGCAACAGCTGCTTTACGTCTTCCAAGGGCGTGTGTCTGTTCCATTGTTCTCTTTTAAATTTCGTTTAACTTGATTTCTTTGGGGTTTTGGGCCTGGTGCGGATGCTCCGGTCCTGCATAGACGTGCAGGTTGTGGAAGATCTTCTCGCCAAGGCGGGTCTTGGGAAGCATACCCCTTACTGCCCTTTCAACAAGCCTTTCGGGATGGGTTGAGTTGAGGATCTCCCTGGGGGTGGTGAAGCGCTGCCCTCCGGGATATCCGGTGTAGCGGCTGTACACGCGATTGGTCATTTTCTTGCCTTTGAGCACCACCTTGTCGGCGTTTACCACGATGACGTTGTCACCGCAGTCCACGTTGGGTGTGAAGCCGGGTTTGTTCTTGCCGCGGAGGACAAGGGCAACCCTGGAGGCCAGACGACCAAGAGCGAGATCCGTCGCGTCAATGACAACCCACTGCTTGTCGACAGTCGCGCTGTTCAGCGATACCGTTTTGTAGCTAAGTGTGTCCACTGTCTTGATCTTTAATTAGTTATACATAAAAATTGCGATCCCTACACAAAATAGGGACCGCAAAGGTATAAAATATTCCGTAAAAATCAAATTTTTACAGGGCCTTGAGCTGCGGCAGGAGGTCCGGCTGCAGGAAATTCGCCTGCACGAATGCGTTGACCGCACAGGCGGTGAAGATGCAGAAAATGAGGGCCGCCACGATGACTCCGATGACCTTCAGGCGCTTGAACCATATCTGGTTGTTCCAGCCGATGGTCTGGAACATGCTCCAGAAGCCGTGCGTGAGGTGCAGGAAGATGGCAACGAACCACAGGATATAGCATGCAAGGATCCAGGGGCTCTTGAAGGTCTGGAGAAGGAGCATATAAGGATTCTCGGCCTCTCCGCCGGTGAAGTCCTGAAGCTGCATCTTGGCCCAGAAGTGGGTGAGGTGGAAGATCAGGAGGCCGAGGATGACCATGCCGAGGACGAACATGTTCTTGGAAGACCAGCTGTCCGCCGCGCCCTTGTTGGGAACCTCATAGCGCTTGATTCCGCCGCGGGCACGCATGTTCTGGACGGTGAGCCAGATGCCATATCCGATGTGCACTATGAAACCAAGTGCCAGGATGGGCACCATGATATCCACGATGGGCAGGGCCATGAAATCGCAACCTTTCTGGAAAAGGCCGTCGGGAGCCCCGAACTTGCCCGTAAATGTATCGATTACGGAGAAGAAGTTGATAGTGCCGTGCAGAAGGAGGAACAGTATCAGGAAAGCGCCGCTTATAGACTGGACGAATTTCTTTCCGATAGAGGATTTATACATGAACATCTTGCGGGTGTTTTTAAGTCGATTGTGCCTGCAAATATAGCCTAAATCTTGCAAGTTTGCGAATTTTCCGATATTTTTGTTCACTCTTTGCGCTTTTGCGCATCTAATGGTTTCGATATGTATAAAAGAGTATTGCTGAAATTGAGCGGAGAGAGCCTCGGAGGCCCCTCCGGCAAGGGTATAGACGAAGACAGCTTGAAGAAGTTCGCCGGCGAGATAGCAGCCGCCGTACGCAAAGGCTACCAGGTAGCCATCGTCAACGGGGGAGGCAACATCTTCCGCGGGATACAGGGCATCGGAAAGGGTTATGACAGGGTTACGGGCGACCGCATGGGAATGCTCGCCACCGTCATCAACTCGCTGGCCCTGGCGAGCGCCCTGCGCAGCGAAGGCATAAACGCTGAAGTCTTCACCGCCACACCCATGGAGCCCATCGCCAAGGGCTATGTGCGCGAATCGGCGGTGAAGGTCCTGGAAGAAGGCGGCGTGGCGCTCATAGCCGGAGGCACGGGCAATCCCTTCTTCAGCACCGACTCCGGTGCAGCCCTGAGGGCCCTGGAGATAGGAGCGGGAGCCCTCCTCAAGGGCACCCGTGTGGACGGGGTCTATACAGCCGATCCCGAAAAGGACCCCGACGCCCGCAAATACGACGAAATAACATTCCACGAGTGCCTTGTGAATCATCTTGGTGTCATGGACCAGACGGCCTTCGCCCTGTGCGAACAGGGCCCGGTACCCATAGTGGTCTTCGACATAAACGAGGCTGGCGCGCTGCTGCGCCTCCTCGAGGGCGAGAAGATAGGCACGATAGTACACGCATGATAAAAAAGGAAAGATATGTTGGACACTAAAGCAAAAGAAATCGTCGACGGCGTTGACGGCAAGATGCAGGAAGCCGTCATGTTCCTCGAAGAGGACCTCAGGAACTACCGTCTGGGAAAGGCGAATCCCGCCATTTTCAATAACGTGGTCGCGAGCTATTACGGCACCATGACCCCCATCCCGCAGATGGCATCAATAACGGCCCCGGATGCAAAGACCATAGCCATCCAGCCCTGGGACAGGGGCATGATCAAGGTCATCGAAAAGGCCATAATCGATGCCAACCTGGGCCTTACGCCCCAGAACAACGGCGAGATCATCCGCTGCACCGTGCCCGCCCTCACCGAGGAAAGGCGCAAAGACCTTGTAAAGAAGGCAAAGGCCGCAGGCGAGAATGCCAAGGTGGTGGTGCGCAACGCCCGCAGGGACGCCATCGACGCCCTCAAGAAGGCGCAGAAGAACGACGGCATGAGCGAAGACACTGAAAAGGAGGCGGAAGGCGAGGTCCAGAAGGTCACCGACAAGAACATCAAGGACATAGACACCATAGTCGCCGCCAAGGAAAAGGAGATTCTCACCGTTTAGATGCTCATCCACAGGCTGATACTCAGAGCACGCGCAAGGAAGTGGCGCAAGGCCCCCGGAGCGGAAGTGCCGTCGGTATGCGTAGGCAACGTCACAGTGGGGGGCACAGGCAAGACGCCGCACACCGAGCTGATCTTGTCCCTGCTGCAGGAATCCGACCGCTGGGGCAACAGCCAGCTGGGCGTGCTTTCAAGGGGGTACAAGCGCAGGAGCCGCGGTTTCCAGCAGGTGCTGCGCGAGTCCTCGGCAGCCTTTTCAGGGGATGAACCCCTTCAAATAAAGAAAAAATTCCCTGCAGTCACCGTTGCGGCCGACAAGGACCGCGTCGAGGGCTGCAGGTTCCTCGTGCACCCGGAACTCCTCCGGATCCAGGATCCGAAAGAAGGAAAAGCCGCCGGCATGAGCCGCAAGATGGTCCGCAGCGCCCGGGGCTGCAAGACCAAGGAACTCATCCCCAGCGAATTGATAGTACTTGACGACGCCCTGCAATACAACAAGTTGAGGGCTTCCCTCAACATCATGCTCGTCGATTGGAACCGTCCGGTCTTTTCCGACCGGCTGCTGCCCTTCGGAAAATTGCGGGACCTGCCGTCCCGCCTGTGGGACGCTGACATCATCATCGTCACGAAGTGCCCCCACCACATGGACAACTGGGAGAAGGTCCGCATGGCCGAAAAACTGCGCATACGCGGTTTCGAAGCATCCTCTTCCACCGGCACGTCCCCTTCCGGGAAGCCCGTCACCCTTCTCTTCTCGGGCATCGAGTATGCCCCCATGGAACCGGTCTTCCCCGAGGCCGACATCCGGTACAGTTATTCGAAGAGCGCGGTCCTGTTCTCGGGGATAGCCAACGACACCCCGCTGAAGGCCTGGCTGAGTGACAGTTACAAGATAGCCCACGCATTCTCGTTCCCCGACCATCACCGTTACACCAGGGCGGACATCTCCGAAATCGAGAGCGCGGTGCGGCATTTCCCGACCTCCGCCCTCGTCACCACCGAGAAGGATGCGCAGCGGGTTCTGGATTGTCCGTCCATACCCGATTCCATAAAGCAAAGGCTGTTCTACCTGCCGCTCAAGGTCTTCTTCTCGACCCCGGAGGAGCTCTCCCTTTTGAAGGGCGTCCTGGACAGGCTTTAAAGCATATCCGCGATCAGACTGTCCGCAACGAACCAGTCCTTTTCAGGGATCGGTCCCTTGTCGGTGCGTGCAAGAAGCATTATTTCCTCTTCGCGGATTTCTTCGGGCGTGAGCGCTTCCTCCCCTTCCGCCTTCCACCCGGCGATGCTGCGGGAATTCCAGCTGCGCACCTGGGTGCCGTCGGATTCCATGCGAAGGCTGTGGGCCCCCGGGCCCAGGCCGGAATAAGGCAGGCGCGACCAATAGGCGGAATTGTGTCTGGCTTCGTGGCCGGGGAGCGCCCAATTGGAGATTTCGTAATGGTGATATCCGGCTCCGGAAAGACGCGAGCAAAGGTATTCATACTGCCGGCGGCATTGCCCTTCGGGGGCCTCCTGCACCTTGCCCGATGCTATCATGGCCGCCAACGCACTTCCCTCCTCGACGCTGAGCTGATAAGCTGAAATATGTTCCGGATGCCACTCAAGTATCCCGTCCACAGTCTTTTGCAGCGATTCGTCGCTCATCCCGGGCACCCCGGTTATGATGTCCACGCTGCGGTCGAGACCCTTCGGAATGAGGGAGAATGCCTCGCGGGCACGGGCGGCATCGTGGCGACGGTTCATCCAGCGGAGGATGCCGTCGTCGAGGCTCTGCACCCCCATGGAGATGCGGGTTACACCCAGGTCGGACAGCCCCTCCACGTAGGCGGGTCCGTTCCCTGCGATATCCTCGGGGTTCACCTCGATCGTAAACTCCTCGTAAGGACCGTATCCAAGGGCGGAAACAATCTTTTGCAAACGTTTGATGGAAAGCACGGAGGGGGTTCCTCCCCCTATGTAGAGGGTATTGAGACCCAGGGTGGATTCGATCTCGGCCCTGCGGGCGGATATCTCCCCGGTCAGGCACGATACATAAGCGTCCATCGCGGCACCGTCCTTCCCCTTGCAGACGGTCTCGGAATAGAAGTCGCAGTAGGTGCAGAAACTCCTGCAGAACGGGACGTGGATATAGATCATTCTTGCCTGAAACGGTCCTCCAGGGCGGAAATCACCCTTACGAGGTCCCTGTTGGGCCCTTCGCACTCGAACCCGGAGATGTTGCGGGTCATGGTTATACGGTCCTCGAACATCCTCCTGAAGCGCGGGAAGCCGCCGCTCAGTCGGAAGGACAGGTTTTCGCCATCCTCCTTTTCAAGCTCGTATCCGAGCCTTTGCATCGTATCCGCGACTCCCCCCCTGATGTCCTGGAAGGCCCCGGGGATGAAGGCAGTGCGCCTGCCGAAGCCCAGCCTGGGATATACCGCGGCGAAGACTGCCATGATCAGCGCTATCTGCCACAGGGAGTCCTTCCCGTTCCGGAAGATACTGTCCACGTCGGAGCCCACTATCTTGAGGGCGGACAGGATGGCGATGAAAACTACCAGCAGCAGGGCGAGGTATACGAAATATTTTGCGGCACGGATAATGTATTTCATTCCACAAAGATATGGATTTTTATTATTTTTGCCTTTTGAAACAGTTTTTATAATACTACGAACATGGCAGACCAATTCAAAGAAGACCCGCTTGAAAGGCTTGAACGCAAAGAGCGTGAAAAGGAAGCGCGCGGAGGAAGCCTCCGCAGCATTATGATCGCCCTCGCCGTCGTAGCAGCGTTGCTCGCAGCGGCCCTCGCCTATGTCTGGATCCAGAAATCCAGCCTGGTAAGCGATCTCGAAGATGAAAAGAAAGACCTGACCGAACAGATCGTAGCGCTCCAGAGCGACTACGAGAATCTTTCTTCCGACTACGATGCCATCAATTCCCAGCTCGACTCCTCCCGCGAGGAGGTAGCGCAACTGGTGGACCGCATCAAGAAGACCGATGCCACCAACCGCGCAAAGATGCGCCAGTACGAAAAGGAACTCGGCACCCTGCGCAGCATCATGCGCAGCTACATCGTGCAGATAGACTCCCTCAACACCCTGAACCACAAACTCACCATCGAGGCTGCCAACGCCCGCAAGGAAGCCGCCGACGCCGGCAGGCGCAACCAGGAACTCTCCGCCAGGGTTGAAGACCTCACCGGCAAGGTAGCAGTAGGCTCCGTTATCAAGGGACGAAACGTCTCCATAAAGGCCTACAACCAGTCGGACAAGGTGACCGACCGCAGCAGCCGCGTCGTACGCATGCTCGTGAACCTCACCCTAAGCGCCAACGAACTGGCTGCGAGAGGCCCCGTAAGGGTATATATCAGGGTGAAGGATCCCGACGGAAACCTGCTCCTGGACGGCACCAACGCCAGCTTCACCTATAATGGCGAAACAATGGCCGCCACAGCCTCCCGCGAGGTCGAATATGCCGGATCCGACGTAGACATGAGCATCTACGTGAACAACATCCCCGCTTACACCAAGGGGGTTTACAGCGCCGAAGCTTACACCGGACAAGGCCTCATCGGCACGGCGGAAGTCCTGCTCAGGTAAGCGCTATATCGCTGCGGTCTTGGTCCGGAGCCATTCCGCAACGGGGCCCGGAAGTTCCGGAGCGAGAGTTTCATAAACCTTTGAGTTATAAGCATTCAGCCAAGAGAGCTCGTCCTTCGTGAGGAGCTCTCTTACTATTATGGAGGTGTCGAAATGGCACAGGGTGAGCGGCTCGAAACGGCACCAGCGGCCGAAATCGTTGGTGCCGGCATCCACGCACAGCAGCAGATTCTCGTGGCGCACCCCGAATTGCCCTTCGCGGTATATCCCCGGTTCGTCCGACACCACCATACCCGGCACGATAGCCGCAGGATTCATGTTCTGGCGAATGTCATGCGGCCCTTCGTGGACCCCGAGGAACCATCCAACGCCATGGCCGGTACCATGGCCGAAATTGCGTTTGTGCGACCATAGCGGAATCCTGGAAAGGGCGTCCAGTCTCGGACCGGGGGTTCCATACGGGAAGACCGCCATCGCCAAGCCTATATGGCCCTTGAGCACAAGGGTGTAATCCTCCATTTCGAGCGGAGTGCACGGACCCAGCGGCACCGTGCGGGTGATGTCGGTGGTGCCGCCGAAGGTTTCGGGAGAATAATACTGCCCGCCGGAATCGCACAGATACAGGCCCCTGGCCTCGAGCACGGGCGCCCCGGTCCGGGGGGTGATGTAGTGCGGCAGCGCGGCTCCGGGACCCCAGGCCGAAATGGTCTCGAAGCTGTCTCCACGGTATTCCGGGATTTCAGCCCTCAACGACCCGAGTTTGACAGAGGCGTCCCATTCGGTAACCGTGCGCTCGTTCTCCATACTCTTGTCCAGCCAGTACAGGAATTTCTCCATGGCCAGGCCGTCCTTGATGTGGGACTCCTTCATGCCCGAGACCTCGACGGGATTCTTGACGGCTTTCCACATCTGCACCGGATTCGGGCGGTCCACCGGCTCCCTTACGATCCCGCAAAGATGGGCATTAAGTACCGATGCGTCCATGAGGAGGGGCTCATCCAGATTCCCGAGCGCATCTTCAATATCGTCGTAACGACGGAGTTCTATACCGTCCGCTCCGAGTTCGTCGAAAGTCTTTTCGGTAACCGGGTCCTCGATGGCTTCCTTGAGTACATACCAATATGCTGAATCCTCGCCCACAAGCAGATAAGAGATTACATAAGGATTGTAGTCGATGTCGGACCCCCGGACATCAAGCAACCATGCTATCTCGTCCAGCGCCGAAACAAGGCACCAGGCGCAGCCATTTTCCGACATCCAGGCCCGGAGCCTCAGAAGGCGCTTGCCCCTGCTCTCGCCGGGATCCACCGTAAAGATGGGGGTCTGGGGGATGGCCGGACGGTCCTGCCACAAAGTGGAAAGCAGGTCCGGCACGCTCACCATGTCGCAGCCGGCACAGGCATTACGGATTTCCGAGACGAAAGCATCGCTTGCACACAGCCCATCTATGGCAATTACCGGCTCGCTCCCTGAAAAAGTCTGCGCAAGCCACCGGGGGATAGGCACTTGCTCGGGTACGCGCATCTTATGGAGAGCAACGCCGGTACCTTCCAGCTGTTTGTTTGCCTGAATGAAGTAGCGGGTGTCGGTCCAAAGGCCGGCATGGTCGGGCGTAACCACCACGTCGCCGCATTCGCCGGTGAAGCCGGTGAGCCACTGCACTTGTTTCCACCGTTCCGAAGGATATTCGCTGGAGTGCGGGTCGCTGCCCGTGAGGATGACCGCGTCCCAGCCGCGGCTGCGCATCAGCGTGCGCAGGGATTCGATTCTATCTGCGTATGACATAACTCACAAATTTAGTAATTTTGCCGACGCAATGAAAATAGGGAATCTGGACCTGGGCCCGAGGCCGCTTCTGCTCGCTCCGATGGAGGATGTGACGGACCTCAGCTTCCGGCACATATGCCGGGAGCAGGGCGCGGACATGGTGTACACCGAATTCGTCCCCTCCGAAGGACTGGTGCGCGACGCCGACAAAGCCATCGCAAAAATGCACACCATCGACGAAGAGGCTCCTGTGGGCATCCAGATATACGGGCACATCCTTGAGAACATGGTGGAAGCGGCGCGGATGGCGGACCGTGCGGCAGAACTTGCCGGCGGGCACGGTGCAGATGTCGTGGACATCAATTTCGGCTGCCCGGTGACCAAGATCGCCACCCGTGGTGCCGGCAGCGGCATGATGCGCTATCCCGACAAACTGGTGGCCATCACCAAGGCCGTGGTGGACGCCGTTCCGGACAAGCCCGTCACCGTCAAGACACGCCTGGGCTGGGACGAGGACAGCAAGATAATAGTGGAGCTGGCCGAGCGTCTTCAAGATGTCGGCATCCAGGCCCTTACCATCCACGGCCGGACCCGCCAGCAGCTGTACCGAGGTTCTGCCGACTGGACACTGATAGGCGAGGTGAAGAAGAATCCACGCATGCACATCCCCATAATCGGCAACGGCGACATCACCGACGGCCCTTCAGCCCTTCATGCCTTCGAAACCTACGGGGTGGACGGCATAATGATAGGCCGGGCCACATTCGGGCATCCTTGGATCTTCCGGGAGATAAAGTACTACATGGAACACGGCGAACCTATGCCGGAACCCACTGTCCGTGAAAAGGTTGCGCTCGCCAAAAGGCACTTGCAGCTGTCGCTGGACGTCAAGGGCGAGCCACGCGGCATCTACGAGATGCGCCGGCATCTGAGCTGCTACTTCAAGGGTCTTCCCGAGTTCAAGGAAACCCGCATGCGCATGGTCACCACCCTCGACCG